>NZ_JBAWHG010000040.1:0-54820 GCF_049593655.1 Chlorobium sp. | reverse complement strand
GTCGCGCCCCATGCGGGCGCGTGGATTGAAACCAGGTACAGAAGATGTACGAAAAGGACGCTCGGTCGCACCCCTGCAAGGGGGTGCGTGGATTAATCATGATTTCGCAATGCTAAATCAGCATGCGGGAAAGTCTTTGAGGCAATAAGGGGTTTAGCGCTGGGACTCTTTTCCGGTGATTATGTTATATTGACGTACTCGTTATCATGCACCTTAAACCGCCAGACCCATGTTAGCCAGAATCCAGTCGCTTTACCTCCTCGTCGCCGCACTGCTTGCCGCATTGAGCATGTTCGTTCCGTTCTGGAGCTTCAGCTCGAACGAACTGGTGCTTTTCTACGATTTCGGAGCCAGGCCGGAGGCGGGCCTGCTGCAGGTGACGGCAAGCTATGCCGCAGGCATCTTCTCTCCGCTCACCGCCCTCGTGTCGCTCGCCGCGATCTTTCTCTACAAAAACAGGTCCCTGCAGAGCAATCTCATCGTGCTGGCGCTGCTGCTTTTCGTGGCAGACCTGCTCTCCGGACTCGCGGCGGCGCACTTTCTGAACCAGTATTTCCAGGTTGCAGGCCTTGAGGCCGCACACAAGCCGGAGATCGGCATGTTCATGATGCTGCCCGAACCGCTGCTCTTCTGGATGGCCCTGAAGGGGGTCAAAAAGGACGAGAAAATCGCCAATGCCTACAAACGCCTCTGAACATGCGAATTGTCTTTTCCATCGGCGATCTGAACGGCATCGGGCCAGAGGTCATTCTGAAAAGCTTTCAGAAGCTTCGCGAAACCGGTCACTCCTTTCTGGTGGCCGGCTCGTACAAGGCGATGGAATATTACCGGAAAAGGCTCGATCTTCCGGTAGAACTCGAACTGGTGAACGATGCAGCCGCACTCAGCGGGCTTTGCACCCCGCATTGCGGCGTGCTTCCCGTACTGAGCGTGGCCGAACCGGAGACGATAAGCCCCGGAACCGTTTCTGCAGACTCCGGCCGGATCGCCATGCTCTCGGTAGCCGCCGCCGCCGAACTCTGCCGCAGCGGTATTTGCGACGCACTCGTAACCGCTCCGATCAACAAGGAAGCGGTTGCCCTTGCAGGTTATACAGAGAGCGGCCACACGGGTTTTCTCGGGAAAATTTTCGGCGTAAGCTCCCCCACCATGATGTTTTTCGACCCGGTGACGGAACTGCGGGTTGCCCTTGCCACGATTCATGTCCCGCTTGCAGAGGTGCCGGGCCGCATCCGGGAGATGGACCTTACGGGCTTTCTTGAAAACCTTGCGCGCTCCCTGAAAACCGATTTCGCCATCGCGCTGCCTCGTATGGCCGTGCTCGGGCTCAACCCGCACGCTTCGGACGGCGGAATAATGGGCAGCGAAGAGAAAGAGGTCATCGCTCCCGCAATCGCGAGCCTCGCCGGACGCCTTCAGGTGGAGGGTCCCTTTCCTGCCGACGGATTCTTCGGAGCGCAACGTTACAGGAAATTCGACATGGTGGTGGCCATGTACCACGATCAGGGGCTGCTGCCCTTCAAGGTGCTGGCTTTCGATACCGGCGTCAACGTCACCCTCGGCCTCCCGATAGTACGCACCTCTCCCGACCACGGCACCAGTTTCGATATTGCCGGATCGGGCAAAGCCTCCGAACGGAGCTGCTGTGAAGCGGCTCTGCTCGCCCTCAGAATAGTCAGGAACCGAAAACAAACGGAACGATCATCATGATTTCATTCATCCAGGTTGACCTCGAACTGAACAAAAAAGCCATATTCCGCGACCTGAACCTGACCGTTCAGCCCGGAGAACTTGTCTATATCGTCGGAAAAAGCGGCAGCGGGAAAACCACGCTGCTCAAGTCGCTCTACATGGATATCCGACCCAAAAAAGGGGAGATCCAGATTGCCGGCTACAGTTCGCGCACCATAAGAAAACGGCAGATTCCGCACCTGCGCCGCAAGCTCGGCATCGTCTTCCAGGAGTTCCGCCTGCTCGAGGACCGCAGTGTTTACGACAATCTGGCCTTTGTGCTGAAAGTCACCGGCACGAAAGAGAAGCTGGTTCAGGAGAAGGTGATGCACGCCCTCGAAAGCGTAGGGCTCCAGCATGCCGCGCGGCAGATGCCGCTCTGCCTTTCGGGGGGAGAACAGCAGCGGGTGGCCATTGCACGGGCGATTGTGCGGGAACCGCTGGTGGTGCTCGCCGATGAACCCACCGGCAACCTCGACCCCGATACCTCGATCGAGATTCTTGAATACCTGAAGCGGATCAACCAGAAAGGCATTACCGTACTGATAGGAACGCACGACTATGAACTGGTGCGCCACTCCCCTTCAAGAACCCTGCAGATCAGCGGCATGAATCTGCAGGAATCATGCCTGGTGGCGTCGGAAACCGGGTACCGGCCCGCACCGGCGGCGGTCGCCCAGTAACACAACGCGAAAGAGGGTGTCCCCGGTCATATCGGGGACACCCTCTTTCACCTTTTTCCTTCAGCTTCTCCCAAACCCGTCCGGAAACCTCTTCCCCGGCTTACGAACAGCCGGTCGTGGTACCGCAATCCTCGCACACCTTGCAGGTTCCGTTCTGTTTCACCCGCATCGATCCGCAGTTTTCGCACTGCTCTCCGGTAAAGCCCTGAACCTTTGCCTGCAGCATCTGGGTGCTCATGCTCGAGGCGTACTCCGACATCAGGTGATGCTGCTCCGCAACCGTTTCCGCAACCGGCTCCCGGTGGGCCGAGCCGTTGCTTTTCGCCTTGTCATCCCCTTCGCCTCCCGACGGCGGCACCTCGTCGACAGCCTTGACATGCACGAAATCCTTGCGACCGAGATAGTCGTAGCCGATCGAGCGGAACACGTAATCGAGAATCGAGGTGGAGTTCTTGATGGCATTGTGACCCTGCACCGCACCGGCGGGTTCGAACCGGGTGAAGGTGAAGCTGTCCACAAGCTCTTCGAGCGGCATGCCGTACTGCAGGGCCTTGGAGGCGAGCACGGCGAAACAGTTAAGGAGACCCTTGAACGAAGCGCCCTCCTTGTACATGTCGATAAACACCTCCCCGAGCGAGCCGTCTTCGTACTCGCCGGTACGGAGAAACACCTTGTGGCCGCCGACGTAGGCTTCACGGATATACCCCTTGCGCCGCTTGGGCAGCATCCGGCGCTCCGAGCGGTGATAGACCCGCTCGACAATCCGCTCCTGAACTTCCCTCGGGCCTTTTGTTTCGTCGAGCGTCTCTTCGTTGCCGAGCATGATGATCTCGTCGAGGTCCTTGTAGCTTGAAATGTTGAGCGGCTGCGAGAGCTTCGAACCGTCACGGTAGATGGTGATGGCCTTGACCATATGCTGCCAGGCGGCACGGTATACGTCGCCGATTTCGGCAGTTGTGGCCGAGCCCGGCATGTTGACAGTTTTCGAGATGGCTCCGGAAATGAAGGGCTGTACGGCGGACATCATATGGACATGGGCCATGTGGGTGATATAGCGCTCCCCTTTTCTGCCGCACCGGCTGGCGCAGTCGAAAACCGGCAGGTGTTCGAGCTTCAGATGGGGCGCCCCTTCGATGGTCATGGTGCCGCAGATGTAGTCGTTGGCGACTTCGCTGTCCCGTTCGGTGGCCCCGAGCGCCTGAAGCATGTCGAAATCGGGACTGTTGAGCTGTTCGTCGCTGAATCCCAGCGACTGGCAGAACTCCTCGCCGAGTATCCACTTGTTGAAGGCGAAACGGATGTCGAAAACGGTTTCGAGCTGCAACTCGACCTGCTCGATCTTCTCGTCGGTAAATCCCCTGCTCTTCAGCCACTGGCGGTTGATGGCGGGGCATCCGGCAAGCGTGCCGTGACCCTTGCAGTACTTTTCGATATCGTCGATCTGCGAGTCGGTGTAGCCGAGCCGTTCGAGAGCCTTTTGCACCGACTGGTTGACGATCTTGAAGTAACCGCCGCCGGCCAGTTTCTTGAACTTGACGATGGCGAACTCGGGCTCGACGCCGGTGGTGTCGCAGTCCATCACCAGACCTATCGTGCCGGTAGGGGCGATGACGCTGACCTGCGCGTTGCGGAAGCCGTGCTTTTTGCCTTTCTGCAGGGCTTCATCCCATATTTTTCCGGCAGCCTCGAAAAGGTCGGCCGGACAGTATTCGCTGTCGATGCCGCGGGGCTTGACGCTGAGTCCCTCGTACTCCTCCTCCGAATTGTTGCGGGCGGCACGGCGGTGGTTGCGGATGACGCGCAGCATCTCTTTGGAATTGGCCGCGTAGCCGGCAAACGCGCCGAGATCCTTTGCCATTTCAGCCGAGGTCACATAAGCCTGACCGGTCATGAGCGCGGAAATCGCGCCGGCCAGGGCGAGGGCCTTGGGCGAATCGTAAGGAATGCCGAGCACCATCAGCACGGTACCGAGATTGGCGAAGCCGAGACCGAGCGTGCGGTACTCGTAGCTGAGACGGGCGATATCCTTCGACGGGAAATGCGCCATCAGCACCGATATCTCCAGCACCACAGTCCAGAGTGCCGAAGCGTGCAGCAGCTCCCTGACCCTGATCTTTCCGGTCGATTCATCGACGAAGTGAATCAGGTTGAGACTGGCCAGATTACATGCGGTATCGTCGAGAAACATGTACTCGGAGCACGGATTGCTTGCATTGATCCTGCCGCTCTCCGGACAGGTATGCCACTCGTTGATGGTGGTATCGAACTGGAGGCCGGGATCGGCGCATTTCCATGAGCTCATGAGAATTTTTTCCCAGAGGTCGCGGGCTTTCACGGCTCTTGCGGTTTTGCCGGTCGTACGCTCGCGGAGCACCCACATATCGTCGTTTTCGACGGCTTTCATGAAGGCGTTGGTGACCCTGACGGTGTTGTTCGAGTTCTGGCCGCCGACGGTCTGGTAGGCTTCGGATTCGTAATGCGTATCGTATTCGTCGAAGTCGAGGGTGGTGTAACCCTGATCGACCAGGGCAAGCACCCTGAGGATATAGTTCATCGGCACGGCCCGCGAAAGAGCGTTCCTGATGAGAAGCTGCAGCTTCATGTTTTCGGAACGGTCGGAGCCGTTGGCAATGGCTTCGTCGACAATCGCCTTGAGAAAACGGGAGCAGATCCTCGAACCGGCCACCAGTGAAGCTACCTTGTCCTCTTCACGCGCCTTCCACTCGATGAAGCGCTCCACGTCCGGGTGGTCGATATCGACAATCACCATTTTGGCCGCGCGACGGGTGGTTCCGCCGGACTTGATGGCTCCGGCCGCCGAATCGAATATCTTGAGAAAGCTCATCAGCCCCGAAGAGCTGCCGCCGCCGCTGAGTTTTTCGCCGGATGAACGCAGGTTCGAGTAGTTGGTGCCCGATCCACTGCCGAACTTGAACACTCTCGCTTCGCGCACGGCAAGATCGAAAATGCCCCCGTCGTTGACCAGATCGTCATTGACCGACTGGATGAAACAGGCATGGGCCTGGGGACGGGAATAGGCGTCTTCGGACTCCCTGGTCTGGCCGGTTGCCGGATCGACATAGAAGTGCCCCTGAGCGGGTCCGTCGATGCCGTAGGCGAAGTTCAGTCCGGTATTGAACCACTGGGGAGAGTTGGGTGCGCCCATCTGGCGGAGCAGCATATAGGCGACCTCGTCGTAGAAAGCCTGCGCGTCGTCGGGCGAATCGAAATAACGGTTCTTTTCGCCCCACTCCTTCCAGCATCCGGCAAGACGGTGCACGACCTCCTTGATGGAGCGCTCGCTGCCGGTTACAGGCTGGCCCGTTTCGTCGAGCACCGCGTTTCCGTCAGCATCACGCCGGGGTACCCCTGTCTTGCGGAAATATTTCTGGGCGAGAATATCGGCCGCCACCTGCGACCAGTGTTTCGGCACCTCGATATCGTTCAGTTCAAACACCTTCGAGCCGTCCGGATTACGCAGCACGGATGAACGGAGGGTGTACTCGAAACGGTCGTAGACGTTCTCTCCGGGAGAGGTAAACAGGCGGGCGATTTTCATATGAAGTCTCCAGAATCGATAAATGATTGTTGATAGGTAAACCCTTTATATTCAATAAGTTACCTTACCCGGACAACAAGCTTGCAAGCCATTGCTACTGTCTTTAGGGGGGCAATAGTATGGATAATATAACCTCACCATACTGACGAAAAAAGATCATGAAATAAAAAAAGATCAGACGGCTGAAAAGGTCACCCGGCTCTATTCCCGAAGCCGATCGGCGACAAGCAATTACGGCAGGTTTCCTGACTTCGACGGTTGCATCGACTTCCGACGCTTTTTCCTGCGGCATCCTTCCCCTGCTTTTCCCGTGGTATCTGGAATCGGCAGAGTGCATGCCCGCGAACCGCAACGACCATCCGGACAGAGCTGTCCGTATCGACTCACGGCAAACCATCTTACAGTTGCGGGTACAGTATACGATTCAGACGTACTTCCCTATTATCCGGCAGCATTACGCATCCGGCACCGTACTATCGAATGAATTGCTGAAGTGTAACGATTTTTCACCGGCAGGCAAAACAGGATGGTGATTTTCGGGCCATGGCACGAATTCCCCTGCAGCATCGATCGAACTCCGGAGAGCGTTCAACACCAAGAGCCTGATAATGCCCGACCCCGACCGCTCCCTGTCAATCCCTCACCGCTCTTTTTCCTCCCGCAGGAGGGTGGCGAGTGCGGCGATCTCCGCAGCCTGCGCTTCAACGGCATGGGCGAGACGCTCCATGTCGGAGCGCCGCTCCCGTTCGGTTTCGGCGTCGAAAAGAATCGGCTTCTGAAAGCCGGCGGAAAGCCTGAAAATCCGCAGGCAAAGCCTGAAAAGCATCACATAGAAAACCGGCAGCAGCCATTCGCCGAGCACGACGGGAAGCTCCTGGTAGTGACTGACAACCCCTGCCCAGTCGCCGGAAAACAGCGCATCCCACTTGACGAAAAAGTAGAGATAGACCAGCGGATGGAAACTGAGAAAAAACCGCAGGATTTTCGACTGACGGCGGACCTCCGGATTCTGCTCATATTTTGAAAGCACCCAGGGGAAATGCCCGACGGTCATGACCGAACGGCGGTCGTTGAGATAGCGCGCACCCTGCAGGGCCGAGTCGATGAAGGTAGCCACAAGACTCAGGAGGCCGGTCGAGAGCAGGGCGGCAAGAAAGGCATAGCTGAGGTCATCGAACTTGAAGGAGCCTGACAGGTACGGAAGGGATATCGATTTCGGCCGGATGACGATGAACAGGAGGCCGATGCCGGCAAGGATCATGGAAAAGGTATGGAGTTTTCTGGCCTGCCGGAGACTCTCGATCACCGCCTCGGCATTGGACCCCTGCATGGAGTTTCCCGGAGGATCGAGACGCATGAGCGCCGCGGAATCGGTCGGGGCGGAATAAAAACCGTTGACGCCGATATCGCACCCCAGCAGGGTTTCGTACCGGGTATTGATGTCGATCGTGCTTTTGCTCAGCCGGGCTCCTCCAAGATCCGCACCATCGAGATCGGCCCCCCTGAGATCGGCTCCGCCGAGGTCCGAATCCCGCAGATTCGCTCCGGAAAGACTCGCGCCGCTCAGGTCGGCATCACGGAGGTCGAAGCCCTGGAGATCCGCGCCCTGGAGGTCCGGATACGCCATGCCATTCTGACGGCGCCACAGGTTCCATGAGGCGACTCCCCGCAGGAGAACCGAAAGCTGTTCCTGGCTTGCCATGTTTTAGGTATTGATCAGCAGGGGTTCTTTCCGACGTAGCGAAGAATGGCCCTGAAGAGCGACGCGCTGTGAATGACCTGCGTATAGGTCTCGGCCTGGGTCATGTTGCGGTTCTCTTTTCTGATCTTCCGGCCAAGCCTGCGGGCGGTTTCGGCAACCCGTGCGATTTCGCGGGCAAGATCCTCCTCGCTTTCGATACGGATATCGTACATGCTCCGCTGGATATAGCCGATATTGTTCAGGGCGTTGCATTCGATAATGCCGTCGTTGACGCCGTGGCGCTCCCTGTTGAAGTCGTCGTAGACGGTATTGTGCAGCGGCATGGAGAGATCGCCGGCATAGTGGGCGCAGAACACGAGCGGATAGTCGGCATACTTGCCGGTCGCACTCAGCTTTTTATAGTCCCTGACGGAACCGATAATCGCCCCGTAAAGGTGCCCCTCTTCGTCATCAGGCAGGTTGAAGCGCTCCACCTGCTCCATGACCATCCGCGCCGTCACTTTCCTGTCTGCGTTGTTGTTGTAGTAGTGGTTCTTCTCCTCGACGGGCCTGAACATATCCCTCGACTTCACCACATCGGGAGCCGCGGCGCTGTACCAGCGTTCGAACCCCGCAGCCTGGGCGACGGCCATATGCGTCCGGTCATGCCATGCGCAGGCATCGGCGGCGCTGAAAAACAGGACCAGAACGGTGGTCATGATCGACATCCCTCTGGATGTGCGTCCGAAAAAGCGTTCCATACGTGATGAGGGTTTGATGGTTCGAGAGTGAAACGGCGCCGACCCGGTCCGGCGCCCGGTAAAGTCATGTTCAGGCCGAAAGATCGAGCATACGCCGAATCGGCTTCAGGGCGGCGGTTCTGAGATCTTCGGGCAGCACCACCTCCGGCTTGCGCTCCTGCATGCACTGCACCAGCTTTTCGAGCGTGTTCTGCTTCATCTGCTTGCAGACGCTGCGCGGGTTCTGCATGTCCTTGGGCGCCGGAATGAACTGTTTCAGGGGCGAACGTTTCTGCATTTCGTAGAGAATGCCCGGCTCGGTTGCAACAATGAAAGCGGAGGACTGGCTCGATACCGTAAAGTCGAGCAGCGCCTGGGTGGAGCCGACGAAAGCGGCATGGCGCAGCACCTCCTCCCTGCACTCCGGATGCGCTATCAGGAGGGCATGGGGGTACTGCCGGCACGCTTCGAGAATGTACTCTTCGGAAAACGCTTCGTGTACATAGCAGTACCCCTGCCAGAGCACCATCTCCCGCTGCAGCTTTTTCATGAGGTAGCCGCCGAGATTGCGGTCCGGCCCGAAAATTATCTTCTGCCCGGCAGGAATGGAGCGGATGATCCGCTCGGCGTTCGAAGAGGTGCAGATAAGATCGGAAAGCGCCTTTATCTCCGCCGAAGAGTTGATATAGCTGACGGCAACCGCGCCGGGATGCTGCCGGCGGAACTGCATGAACTCCTCCGGAGAACAGCTGTCGGCCAGCGGGCATCCGGCATATTCGTCGGGAACGAGCACCAGCTTTTCG
Source organism: Chlorobium sp. (assembly GCF_049593655.1). NCBI lineage: Bacteria > Pseudomonadati > Chlorobiota > Chlorobiia > Chlorobiales > Chlorobiaceae > Chlorobium > Chlorobium sp. Next base: position 45,623 of record NZ_JBAWHG010000040.1, on the reverse strand, counting down.
GGATTGAGAATCTTGGCTGTCTCGGCCATGAAGTAAACGCCCGCAAAAACGATCACGTCAGCGCCGGTTTTCTCCGCACTGCGCGCCAGGGCAAGGCTGTCGCCGACAACATCGGCTGCCTGCTGAATTTCGGGAAGCGTGTAGTAATGGGCAAGCAGAACCGCATTCAGCTCTTTTTTCAACTGCCCTACACGGAGAAGCAACTCCTCTTTTGATGGAAACGGCTCTACAGGTTCAGAAGTCATGATCGCGTTGCTAAGGGGTTCGGGGCTCCGCCCTGAGCGTACCCCGTTACTGGAAAACTTGATGCGGCCCGTAACTGCCCGCCGGTTATTTCAGATAATATTCAAGATCGTCGTCCTCCCTGATGAGAAGCAGAATCGCCGAGTTGGGCACGATGATGTAGCGCTCCTCCTCATACTCGATCTCATAGGAGCTGTTCTGGATGAAAATGGCCAGATCACCGACTTTCGCCTGCAGGGGAATGTACTGCGCGCCGGTAAGCTGCTCCTTCCAGGGCTCGTCGGATTCCGGCGGCGGTCCTACCGGATAGCCCGGCCCGGTCTTGATGACATAACCACTCTGGATCCGGGCTTTTTCCTGAATGCCCGGAGGCAGGTATATGCCTGATTTTGTGCGTTCGTCGAGAGATTTCGGCTTGATTAACACTCTGTCGCCGACAACAATAAATTTATCTGTTATATTTATGTTTTGCACCATATGTTGACAACTTGTCATATTGGCCAGGAACAATACTGTACCTGAAACAGGAAAATGTAATAAAAATAACCGCTCAGGCAAACCACACGGGCTTGCGGACTACAGGAGCGGACGGCATCAGGTATCTTAAACGGAATTTGTGATCGTGCAGAAGTTTTTCAGTTTTCTCCTCAAACATAACGCCTACCTGCTCCTGCTGCTTTACTGCGGTATCGCTCTCCTCCTGATCAGGTTCGAGCAGGACGACATGCTCTCGAAAATACGGAGCGGCGGCACCGAGCTCCAGGCGTCGATCAATGAGAAAATATCGAGCTACGGTTACCTGCTCAATCTCCGCGGGGAAAACGAACGGCTGCTGAAAATCAACGCGGAGATGCTCTCCAGAACCCTGCGCAGCGAGACGGCGCTCAGAAACGAAAAAGCCAGGCGCGCACTGCTGGCCGACTCCACATTCGACACCTCGGGCTACATCATCGCCAGGGTGATCGACCGGAAATTCAGTTCAAGGGAAAACATGCTCCTGATCGATGCCGGAAAAGACCGGGGCATCCGCCCGGACATGACGGTGCTTACCCCTCACGGGCTGGTCGGAAGGGTCGTGTTCGTATCCCGGCATTACGCCGGCGTGATGCCGGTCATACACAGCGACTTCAAGGTGAGCGTCATGTCCGACAGAAGCAGCGCTCTGGGTATACTCAGCTGGAACGGCGGTGCGGAGCATCTTGCCCAGATCGAGCACATTCCGATAAGCAGTCCGCTGAAAAAGGGCGAACTGATGCTGACGACGGACTTCAGCACCTTCGCGCCAAGCGGCATACCCGTCGGACGGATTGTCCGCATCAAACCGGACAAACTTTTTTACGACATCACTGTCCGCCTGGCGGTCGATTTCTCGACCCTGACCCACGTACTGGTAGCGCCGGCAAAGAAAGACCCGGAAAAGATAGAGATGCTCGAAAGCGTCCTGCCCCAGGATAAACCGGCAATCATCAACCCTGTGAACTGAGCTGTGACAAAAACCCTTACCCTCCCCATCATCATCCTGCTTGCAGTCACGCTGCTGCAGGTATTCGGTTTTTCGCGACTGACGCTGCTGGGCGTTTCGCCCGATGCCGTTACCGTCTTTCTGGCCTTCATGTCGGTTTTCACCGGACAGCGGAAAGGCATGACCTTCGGATTTGCCGCCGGGTTCCTCGCCGGAGCCCTTTCCGGAAACATGGGTATCGTGCTGCTCACCAGAACGATCGAAGGATTCACGGCAGGATACTGCCATGTACCGGAAAACAGCCATGCGACCATGACCCAGAAGTCCAGAATGCTCTATCTCGGCGTCGTGCTCGCTTCGTTTACGGGAAATCTGGTATTCAGCCTGGCAAAAAATCCTCTCGGGGAACCGCTCCTCTACCGCGTATTCGTCTCCGGAGCCCTGGCCTGCATGATGAATCTGCTCCTGACCATTGCCATCTACCGGCTGTTTCTGAGAAAAACCCTTTCCGAGTAACCAATGGATACCATTCAACGGGGAGCATCGCTGGTTACCTATATCGTTGTCGCGGTATTTTCCCTGCTGCTCGCCCGCCTCTTCTATCTCCAGGTTCTGAATTTTCAGGAGCTCGGCTCCATATCGAGCACCAACAGCATCCGCAGAATCTGGATACAGGCGCCTCGGGGTCGGATGATCGACAGGAACGGGCTGATCGTCGTGGACAATCAGCCGCTCTATTCGGTAAGGGTCATCCCTTCCGAGTTCCGGAAATCGAAAACCGGCTTTTTTGCACGGCTGATGAACATGCCGGTCGGAGAGCTTGCCGAAAAAATCCGGAAAGGAGAGCGCTTCAACCGCTTTTCGGCAGTGACCGTCACCAAAAACCTGAACCCGGTGATCATAGCCCGCCTGAGTGAAAATCTCTGGCAGCTTCCCGGAGTGGTCATCGAGGCCGACAACAAACGAAAATATACCGGTTTCCTTTACGGATCGCACCTGTTCGGCTACCAGCGGCTGATTCCGAAGGAAGAGCTCGAAAAGCTTTCCGAGGAGGGCTATACCCAGGAGGACAAGATCGGCTTCAGCGGTCTCGAAAAAATCTACGAGGAGCGGCTGAAGGGTCAGAAAGGCGCCCGTTTCGAAATGGTCGATCCGCTCGGAAGGTTTGTCGGCAAATATGACGACGGCAACAGTGACATCCCTGCCATACGGGGCGACGATCTCTACCTGAACATCGATGCCGGCCTGCAGCAGCTTGCCGAGGAACTGATACGGAAAACCGGAAAATCCGGCGCCGTGGTGGCCATCGATCCGTCGAACGGAGGCATCCTCGCACTTGTCAGCGCCCCTGATTACGACCTCGATATTTTCAACGGATCGACCGATCCCGACGGATGGCGAAATATCATCAACAATCCGCAGAAACCGCTCTTCAACCGTACGCTGCAGGCGGTCTACCCGCCGGGCTCCATCTACAAGATGGTGCTTGCCATGGCCGCCCTCGAAGAGGGAAAAGCGGATCCCGATGCGAAATTTCTCGACCGGGGAAGCTTTACCTACGGAAACAGAAGATTCCAGAATCATGCCGGCCACGCACTGGGGGCTATCGACATGAAAAAAGCCCTCATTCAGTCGAGCAACGTCTACTTCTTCAATCTGATGTTCAAAACAGGATTCGACAACTGGACGAAGTACGGCCGGATGTTCGGGTTCGGAGAAAAAACCGGCATCGACATGCCTGGCGAGCGTTCGGGAATCCTGCCTTCGGTCGAGTATTTCAACCGGCGATACGGCCGCGACAAATGGACCAAAGGCTATCTGATCAGCCTTGCCATCGGCCAGGGAGAACTCGGGACCACTCCGGTGCAGCTGGCGGCCTATACCGCCGCGATCGCCAACAACGGCACCTGGTATCAGCCGCATCTGGTCAAAGGGTACCGCGATACGGCTACGGGAAGGTATGTGGCGCTCCCGTACATAAAACGGAGCCTTCCCCTGTCGGCAAAAAATCTGGCCTACATCCGTGAAGCCATGCGCGGTGTCGTGCTTCAGGGAACGGGAACGATGGCCAATATTGCGGATATTCCCGTAGCAGGAAAAACCGGAACGGCGCAGAACCCCCACGGACTTGACCACGCGTGGTTCATAGCCTTCGCTCCGCTCGACAATCCGAAAATCGCCATCACCGTGCTTGTCGAAAATTCGGGATTCGGCGGCTCCATTTCTGCGCCTATTGCCCGTGAGCTGATCAGGTACTATGTCAGGGGCGACAAAAAACTGCAGCCCTCTTCCGTGCGCTCCGGAGCGAGGAAGTCCCCTTCCCCGGCAACCGGACCCGACAGTCTGCGGCCTGCAGTCGAAAGCGCGACCCCGGCCAATGCTGCCGATGAAACACCGGCAGCATCGCCTGTGGAGGAAAACCGCGAGACCGGTGACGGAGAAGAAAACGGAAGCGAACCATGATCTACAAAAGCGACCCGGCATCCATAGCGGAGTTTCTCTCCGATACAAGCAACCTGAAAACAGGAAAAACACCCGGAGTCTACTTCCCCGAAACCGGTGAAGAGGTCGCGGAACTGCTCCGTTCGGCCGGAAAAGAAGGGAAACGCTTCACCATTGCGGGAAACGGCACCGGAACTACCGGCGGACGCATTCCCGAAGGGGACTGGGTGATCTCCATGCAGAGGCTCGGGAAGATCGGCGAACCGGCGAGGTTATCGGAAAACGAAGCTGCCATTACCGTACAGGCCGGAGCCCTGCTCGAAGAGGTTCAGCGAAAGGTCGAGCAGGCCGGCTGGCTCTACCCTCCCGATCCTACCGAAGGGCTCTGCTTCATCGGCAGCACCATCGCCAACAACTCCTCCGGCGCACGAACATTCAGATACGGCCCGACGCGGGATCATATCCTGAGAATTCTTGTCGCGCTGCCGGGAGGCGATCTTTTCGATATTCCGAGAGGAAAACACCTTGCCGACGAAGAGGGCCTGTTCCATATCGAGCTGCCTCTTTCCGGAACGCTCTCGTTCCTGAGGCCACAGTACTCCATGCCGGAAACGAGCAAGCACAATGCCGGCTACTTTTCCAAAGCCGGCATGGACCTGATCGATCTCTTCATCGGAAGCGAAGGCACGCTCGGCATCATTGTCGAAGCGGACCTGAAACTCATCCCCCTTCCCCGCCGTCTCTTCTCCTGCCTGGTGTACTTCGCCGCCTTCGACGACCTGTTCAGCTTCACGGCAAAGGCAAAATCCCCTGAAAGCGGGGTGAATCCCAGGGTTCTCGAGTTTTTCGACGGCAACTCGCTCGACTTTCTCCGGAAAGACTATCCGGACATTCCCGAAAACGCGGCCGGTGCGATATTCTTTGAACAGGAGACCGCCCCCGAACGCGAGGAGAGCGACCTGGAGCGGTGGCTGGAGATCATGGAGTCGTCGGGAGCCCTCGTCGATACGACCTGGATTGCCCTTGACCGCGAGGAGCAGCGCCGCCTGACCGCGTTCCGCCATGCCCTGCCGCTTCTGGTAAACGAATGGCTGAACCGCCAGCAGGAAAGCAAAATCAGTACCGATATGGCGGTCCCCGACCCTTCATTCCGTGAACTGTTCGATTTTTACGACTCTTCGTGCCGGAAAAACCGCTTTACCTTTATTATCTTCGGCCATATCGGCAACTCGCACGTGCACCTGAACATCCTGCCCCGTAACCGGGAGGAGTTTCTGCGGGCCAAGTCGCTCTACCGGGAGTTTGTCGAAAAAGCCATCGCGCTCGGCGGAACGCTGTCGGCGGAGCACGGCATCGGAAAGCTGAAATCACCATATCTGGCTGCCATGTACGGCGAAAGCGGCATCATGGAGATGGTCCGGATAAAAAAGTGCTTCGACCCGGAACTGGTGCTCAATATCGGGAACCTGATACCGGAGTCATACCTTGCAACCTGAAAAACACTGAGAAAAGAGTTGGCGAAAAAAACAGACAAACCGCAGTACGTGCAGTCGATACAGAACCGGAAAGCCCGTTTCGAGTTTCATATTCTCGACACGATGGTTGCCGGCATCGAACTGCTGGGCAGCGAGGTGAAATCGGTGCGGCTCGGCAAGGCGAGCCTCAACGAGAGCTTCGCCATCATCCACCATGGCGAGGTCTGGCTCGAAAACATGCAGATCACCCCCTACGAGCACAACACGCTCGACAAGCTCGAACCGAAACGGAGCCGCCGCCTGCTCCTGCACCGCGAAGAGATCCGCAGACTGCAGGCTAAAATCAGCGAAAAGGGGCTGACGCTCATTCCCCTCAAGGCGTTTTTCACCGACCGGGGAATCCTGAAAATCGAAATCGCGCTGGCCAAAGGCAAAAAGCTCTACGACAAGCGGGAAACCATAAAGGCAAGAGACAGCGAGCGCCAGCTGCAGCAGGTAAGAAAATCCTATTAAGCAAAACAAGAGCATTCATGCGTTTTCCAACCATACAGGAACAGCTTGATATTATTGTCGGCAATATCGTTGAAATCATCAGTACCGAAGAGCTCGAAAAAAAGCTGCAGCACAGCCTGCAGACGGGCTCGCCGCTGAAAATCAAGCTCGGGGCCGATCCGTCGCGGCCCGATCTGCACCTCGGGCACTCCGTGGTGCTCCGCAAGCTCCGCGAGTTTCAGGATCTCGGTCATGAGGCGATCCTCATTATCGGCGACTTCACCGCCATGATCGGCGACCCATCCGGCAAAAGCAAAACCCGCCCGCAGCTTTCGGCTGAAGAGGCCAGGGAAAACGGCAAAAGCTACTTCGAACAGGCGTCGAAAATTCTCGATGCCGGAAAAACCACCATCTGCTACAATTCCGACTGGCTCGGAAAAATGAGTTTTTCCGATGTCATAAGGCTTTCAAGCCATTACACGGTGGCCCGCATGCTCGAACGCGACGACTTCGAACGCCGGTACCGGTCAAGAGAACCGATCTCCATTCACGAGTTTCTCTACCCTCTGGCACAGGGGATGGACTCGGTCCATCTGAAAAACGATGTCGAGCTCGGAGGCACCGACCAGAAATTCAACCTGCTGGTCGGCCGCGACCTGCAGCGGGAATACGGTATCGCACCGCAGGTCTGCATCACCATGGAACTGCTTGTGGGCACCGACGGAAAGGAAAAAATGTCGAAATCGCTCGGCAACGCCATCTGCTTCAACGATACGCCCAACGACATGTACGGCAGGATGCTCTCCATCCCGGACGGTCTGACTGAAACCTACTGCCGGCTGCTGGCGCCTCAGGCCCTTGCCGGAGTGCTCGAAAACGTTGCCGAAAACCCGAGGGAGGCCAAACGCACCCTGGCCAGGGCAATTGTCGCCCAGTACTACTCCCTGACGGCCGCAGGTGAAGCCGAAGAACATTTCGACCGGGTCTTCGTGCAGAAAAAAGCCCCGGACAACATCGAAATCTTCCTGTTCGACGGACAGGCCTGTCCGGTGATCGACCTCCTCGTGATGCTCGGTGCGGCGCCATCCAGAAGCGAGGCCCGGCGAATGATACAGCAGAATGCCGTAACGATTGACGAGCAGAAAATCACAGACGCGAACACCATGATTCCGCTGGTTGAAAAGCCGAAAACCCTCAGGGCGGGCAAAAGAAAGTTTTATAAAGTGGCCGCGAAAAAAACGTTTTGAATACCATTGCTTTTTCCTATAATTGAGCAACTCGTTACAGCGAGCGTAACTATTCACACACTAACTATCCGGAGGAACGGCCTTGTCATTCGTCCCGACAAAAGTATTCTTCACTAAAGGTGTCGGAAGACACAAAGAGTATCTCTCATCATTCGAGCTTGCGCTCAGGGATGCCAAAATCGAAAAATGCAATCTCGTCACCGTTTCAAGCATTTTCCCGCCCAAGTGCCAGCGCATCAGCGTGGAGGAAGGGCTGAAACTGCTCTCCCCCGGCCAGATAACCTTTGCCGTCATGGCGCGGAACTCGACCAATGAGTACAACCGCCTTATCGCCTCGTCGGTCGGCGTAGCCATACCTGCCGACGATACCCAGTACGGCTATCTCTCGGAACACCACCCGTTCGGCGAATCCGACGAACAGTCGGGCGAATACGCCGAAGATCTTGCCGCCACGATGCTGGCCACGACTCTCGGTATCGAATTCGATCCGAACAAGGACTGGGACGAACGTGAAGGCATCTACAAGATGAGCGGGAAAATCATCAACTCATACAATATCACGCAGTCGGCTGAAGGGGAAAACGGTCTCTGGACGACCGTCATCTCCTGTGCGGTGCTTCTGCCCTGAGAAAAGAGGGCGCATCCGGGAGCTTTCCGCCGGGCGATTCTCTCCTGAAATCGTGCGGTTCCGAAAAACCTGCGACGGGGAATATGGTTCGAAACCTGTTCCCCGTCTCCCGTTTCACAAGGAGACTCCCTTGTCAACTCCGTATCCACCAATTCGTCTATGCAGCTCCTCGCCTCCCTGCAGAACATCCGAACCCTCGACGAACTGGTTCTCTGGGGAGGTTATCTTCTGCTTTTTGCCATCATTTTCGCTGAAACAGGGCTGTTCGCGGGATTCTTTCTGCCCGGAGACTCCCTGCTGATTACCGCCGGACTGATCGCGGCAACCGGAGGGCTGGATATCACCCGGGTGATTGCGACCCTGGCCGCAGGGGCGGTTCTGGGAGATTCGGCCGGTTACCTGATAGGAAAACAGCTCCAGAAAACCCTGTTTACCCGGCAGGAAACGCTGTTTTTTCACCGGGAGCATCTGCTGAAAACCGAAGCCTTTTACCGCAAACACGGGGCAAAAACCGTTTTTCTTGCACGATTCGTGCCCGTCGTCCGGAGTTTTGCGGCAACGCTTGCCGGAGTGGCCGCCATGCCCTACCGGGTGTTTCTTTTTTACAGCGTATCCGGAGCCGTGCTCTGGGTGCTTTGTTTCACGCTTGCAGGGTATTATATAGCAAGTATGTTCCCTGAAGCCGTCGGCTACCTGCACATCGTCATCATGGTTGGCATCGTGCTGATCGTGCTCAGCGCACTCCGGCACCTCAGGCCAGGCAAACATTCATGAACAACTACCCAGGGGGAAGTACTGTATGACTGAAGCGATCCATACCGATGTTCTGGTTATAGGAAGCGGCATAGGGGGGCTCTATTTCGCTGTCCACATGGCCGACCATGCATCGGTCACCATCATCACCAAAAAGGAAAGTTCGACATCGAACACCAACTGGGCGCAGGGCGGCATTGCCGCCACCATCGACAGTGGCGACAAGGCGGAGCTGCACATCGAGGACACGCTCAACGCCGGTGCAGGGCTCTGCAACCGTGATATGGTCACCATCATGGTGGAAGAGGGACCCCGGCACATCAAGCGCCTTACGGAGCTCGGCGTCCAGTTCACGACATCCGACCACGACCATCTCCACCTCGGCAAGGAGGGCGGTCACTCCCGCAGCAGAATCGTGCATGCCCAGGACTCCACCGGACGTGAAGTCGAAAACGCCCTCCTGGAGCGCGTGAACAGCCATCCGAACATAACGCTGCTCGAACACCACTTCGCAATCGAACTGCTCACCGAACACCATCTGGGCATCAAGACCAACGATATCACCTGTTACGGCGCCTACGTGCTCGACTCGATGCAGCGCAAACCGAAAAAAATCCTCGCGAAAATAACCATGCTCGCTTCGGGAGGGCTCGGACACGTCTACAAGCACACCACCAATCCCGATATAGCGACCGGAGACGGCGTAGCCATGGCATACCGCGCAGGGGCTGAAACCGCCAATATGGAGTTCATCCAGTTCCACCCAACCTCGCTCTTCCATCCGAAGGCGAAATCGTTTCTGATATCGGAAGCGGTCAGGGGGTTCGGCGGTATTCTGAAGCTGAAAAACGGTCAGGAGTTCATGCACAAGTACGATAAACGCCAGAACCTCGCCCCGAGGGACATTGTGGCAAGAGCCATCGACTCCGAAATCAAGAAATCGGGCGACGAGTGCGTCTTTCTCGACGTCACCCACATCGATGCCGCAAAAACCAGGGAGCACTTTCCCTATATCTACGAAACCTGTCTGCGGTACGGTATCGACATGACCAGGGAGATGATTCCGGTTGTGCCCGCCGCGCATTATTCATGCGGCGGAATCCGTACCGACGACATCGGCCGGACAACCCTCAACCGCCTCTATGCGTGCGGGGAAACCAGCTGCACCGGCGTACACGGTGCGAACCGGCTTGCAAGCAACTCGCTGCTCGAAGCTCTGGTCTTCGCCTGGCGCTCCTTCACCGATATCCGCATGCAGCTCCCTCTCCTGCAGAACGACACGGCATTTCCCGACTGGGACGACAGCGGAACCGTCAACCCCGAAGAGTGGATTCTGGTATCGCACAACAAGCGCGAAGCACAGGAGGTGATGAACGACTATGTGGGTATCGTGCGCAGCGACCTGCGCCTGCAGAGGGCGCAGCGGAGAATCGATTTCCTGAAGGATGAAACCGAAGCCTATTACAAGAGAACGAAAATCACCACGCAGATTCTCGAACTGCGCAATATCATCAAGGTAGCAAGCCTGATCATCGAGAGCGCCATCAAGCGCCGCGAATCAAGGGGACTGCACTATACGACCGACTACCCGCAGCGCGACGACAAGCATTTTCTCATCGACACGGTGCTGCGGTCATTCTAAAAGAATGTAGGCAGTGGGCGGTGAGCGGAAAAAAAACAGAATTTTTCCTTCCCACCGCGCACTGCCCACTGCACACGTTTTTCCTGCTCACCGCCCACATTCTTCCTGCTCACGGCAAACGGTAAACGATATTTTCCTGCCAGTCCCTCGCGTAGCGGAAGTCGATGCCGGGGGTTCGGCCGGAGATTTTCGCGATGACCGGCATCGTTCTCTTGTACTGATTTCGCACCACCATGGTTCTGACCCGGTCATAAAAAGCCTCATCCACCCCTTCGGCAAGAATCGAGGACCGGTCCATGCGCTTTTCAAGCATCATGTACAGCAGGACATCGACCTCTTCGTAGGAAAACCCCAGATCGGCTTCGTCGCTCTGTCCCTCCCAGAGATCCGCCGACGGCACCTTGGCGATGATCGGCTCGGGTATGCCCAGATGTCGCGCCAGGCCCCGCAGCTGGGTTTTATAGAGGTCGCCGAGTGGATTGACCGCCGAGGCCATATCGCCGAACAGGGTGCCGTAGCCGAGCAGCAGTTCGGTTTTGTTGCTGGTGCCGACGACAAGGCTGCCATCTCTTGCCGAAACGTCGTACAGGTAGACCATTCTGGTACGCGACATGATATTGCCCCTTCTCATGCGGTGGTCCTGGGGAACGGAGCGGACAAACGCATCGACCGGTGCGGAGATATCGACAGTTTCCGAACGGATGCCGAGCCGCGAAACCATCAGGCCGGCATGTTCCACGCTTTCGGAACTGCTCGAACGGTAGGGCATCAGAAGCGCAAGCACCTGTTCAGGACCGAATGTACGTGCGGCAAGCTCGACCGCCACGGCCGAATCGATGCCTCCGGAAAGTCCGATCACCACGGAACGAAAACCGAATTTCTGGATTTCATTCAGGAGAAAAGCCTTGAGCAGATCCTCGACAATCCCGTAGTCGAGATGTAAATCCCTGGCGTGCATCATACCGGAAACCCGTTAAATAAGCGAAGCATACCTTTTTCAAGCAGAAACACCGCCACCGAAACCGCAGCAAGCAGGATCAGGGAATTGCGCAGGGCGCCTCCCCCCGGCGGCGATTTGCGATCGAGCAGAAGAAGAAAGCCGCAGCGCCATATCACCATCGCATAAACGATGGCCGCAGCGGCAAAAAACCAGTTCCAGCCGTCAATAAAAAAAAACGGCTCGGCGAGCCAGACCGGAGTGAGCGAAAACCCCGTCAGAGCCGTCACGCCCTCTTCGATATCGTTGCGGTTCTCCCGGTCGAGAAGGCGCATGGTTCCTCCTGCGAGAAGATAAACGGCGGCCATATCCGCCAGAAAACTCGCTATGGCCGTAATCATCGCCTGGCGGGGAACACCGATAACGGGAAATTTCACCAGCTGCACCATCGCGATAACCGGCACGGAGTACTCCCTGAGCACATTCGCGCCGCTCCCGGATCCGCTGGCCCGGAAATCCGCCCAGAATTTCCGGCAGGAAAACAGTACCACCCGAATTGTCAGAAAAAGTTTTCTTAGATCCATTGATTACTACCGTCTGAGCCATCTTTCAGGGTTCTGCTTCACTTTCCCCTTCCAGATTTCAAAATGAACAACCGATCCGCCTTCAGGCATTTTTCCTGAAACACCGATCAGCTGCTGGGATTTGATGATGTCGTTTTTCGCCACATTCAGGGCGCCTAAATTTGCATAGACCGTCAGGTACGAGTTGGGATGGCGGATAATGACAATATTGCCGAACGTCGGAAGATAGGCTATCTGGACCACTTTTCCGCCGGATACGGCCCGTACGGGTGTGCCTGCCGGTACGGATATGTCGATACCGTTGTTTGTCGTCACGATTTTCAGGTCCCGGTCCTGCGTGGTTCCGAACTTCTGGGAAACCACTCCACCCCTGACCGGCCACGGCAGCGAACCGTATGTTTTATCGAAATCGGCCGATACGCTCTCAATATCTTTCGATGTGTAATCGGGTACAATGGTGACCTCTTTTCTGGAGGCATACTTTTCCTGCCTGGCCTTTACCGAAGCCGGAGGCTTCCCCTCGCGTTCACCAGACCTTTCGGGTTCAGGCTTTTTCTGCGAGAGAAGACGCTTTTCTTCAAGTCTTTTTGCTTCAAGACGGCTTGCTTCAAGACGGCGGGCCTCGAGCTGCTGCTGCCGACGCGCCGCCTCGGCGGCAACGGCCTTCTGTTCCGCCATGACCAGATTCTGTATTTTCGACTGCAGCTGCTGCCGTTTCTGTTTTACGGTATTGAGCTGCTCCATATACTGCTGCTTGTCTTTTTTCAGCTGAACAAGCACACTCTCCTTTTCTTTCCGGTTCTGGGCATAGTTTTTCAGCTGGCGTTCCTGCTCCCGGACAAGGGCGGCTTTTTCACGGTAGCGCTGCTGCAGCGTCGCCCGGTTGTTTTCAAGCTGAACCGCGCTTTTCTGCAGCCTGTCGACATCGCCGCCTACCGCTCTGGAGAAAAAGCCCATGTACTTCGACCGCACAAGGGCATCGTTGATCGATTCCGAGGCAAACAGCTGTTCGGCCTCCCTGTTCCGCCCGTATTTGTATACGGAAACCGCGGTCCGGCGAAAACCCTCCGAAAGCCGGTCGTGCGTCTTCCTGTTTACGTTCAGTTCGTTGCCGAGACTGTCGATATCCCCGTCGAGCGTCGCAAGGTAGCTCTGGTTCTCGCTGATCAGCTTTTCGGTAACCAGTATCTGGCGGCGGATGTTTTCCAGTGTTTTGAGCGACTGTTTTTCCTGTTTCGAAGCCGTATTGAGTTTCGACTGATAGACCCGAAGCTCCTGCTGCAGGCGTTTGAGTGTCTTTTCAACCGACAGGCGCTCCCTTTTGATCCTCTGTATCTCGGTATTGACAACCGGCGCCGAAACGGCCGCAGTGAAAGAGGGAAGCGACAGAAAAAACAGAAGCAGAAAACAGACAAGCTTTTGCGGACAGCGGACTCTCGGTAACGGGGATTCAGGGATCATCATGTACATAACATGCTTTCCGGCATTTGGGAAAAAGAGAACCTTTTGGATGTGCAGTTAATAGGTAAATCATAATTTTTTTCTTCTCATCAAAGGCCCCGGTGTTTTTTTCTGTTTTTTTTGAATCGAAATAAGTAAATATGAGTTTTTTCATTACTCCACAGTACCATGGACAAGCTTGTCATAAAGGGCGGAAAGCGTTTAGCGGGCACAGTGACCGCTTCAGGATCGAAAAACTCGTCGCTGCCGGTCATTGCAGCAACCCTGCTGTGCAGCGGGGGAAGCTGCACGCTGCACAGAATTCCCGATCTGCAGGACATCAGGACCTTCACCCAGCTGATCAATCATCTCGGCGCAAAAACATCGTTCTCGGATAATACCCTGACTGTTGCAACCGGGGACGTCGAGAGCATTCTGGCTCCGTATGAGCTTGTCAAGAAAATGAGGGCCTCCATCTACGTGCTCGGCCCGCTGCTTGCCCGTTTCGGAGAGGCGAGAGTTTCACTGCCCGGCGGCTGCGCTTTCGGGCCAAGGCCGATCGACCTGCATCTGATGGCCATGGAAAAACTCGGGGCTGAGATTTCCATAGAAACCGGCTTCATCACGGCAAAAGCTCCGGGAGGAAAGCTCCGGGGCGCCCATATCGACTTCCCGATCTCTTCAGTAGGGGCAACCGGCAACGCCATGATGGCCGCCGTGCTTGCCGAAGGCACCACAACCCTTACCAACGCGGCTGCGGAACCCGAAATCGTGACGCTCTGCCGCTTTCTCTCGGCAATGGGAGCCCATATCACCGGAACAGGAACCACCGAACTGGTTATCGAAGGAGTACCTTCCCTGTCGGCCGTCGAGTTCACCAACGTCTTCGACAGAATTGAAGCCGGCACCCTGCTTGCCGCTGCCGCCATAACCGGAGGCGAAATCACCATCGAGGGAGTCGAACCCGATCAGCTCAGATCGGTTCTGAAAAAATTCACCCATGCCGGCTGCACCGTCACCCACACGGCGGACAGCGTCACCCTCAAAAGCCCCGGAAAACTCGGAGCGACCGACATCACCGCAAAACCCTATCCCTCCTTCCCCACCGACATGCAGGCCCAGTGGACTGCGCTCATGACCCAGGCCGAGGGCACGAGCCGCATTACCGACCGGGTCTATCACGAGCGGTTCAATCACATTCCCGAACTCAACCGCCTCGGAGCGCATATCGAGATCAAGAAGAATCAGGCTGTGGTGCACGGACCACGGAAGCTTTCCGGAACGAAGGTCATGTCGACCGACCTGAGGGCTTCGGCCTGCCTGGTGCTTGCCGGACTGGTTGCAGAGGGGGTTACCGAGGTGCTTCGGGTCTACCACCTCGACCGGGGATACGAAAAAATCGAAACGAAGCTCACCGCTCTCGGAGCCGACATCGCAAGGGAGCAATACAAGGAGTTTTCCTGATCGGAAAAAACCTTTGAAAGAATTATTATTGTTTTGCTAATTTGAAGCCAAAAGTTATATTAACAGCCTCTAAAGCGAAGGTTTGAGGGCCCTTAGCTCAGTTGGTCAGAGCAAGCGACTCATAATCGCTGGGTCGTAGGTTCAAGTCCTACAGGGCCCACTGAGAAAGGCAGAACGTTCTTTAGCATCACACAGTATCATGGCGTGTTCGTCTAGTGGCCCAGGACATCGCCCTCTCAAGGCGAAGATCACGGGTTCGAATCCCGTACACGCTACACTGTTGCACCCGTAGCTCAACTGGATAGAGTATCTGACTACGAATCAGACGGTTAGAGGTTCGAATCCTCTCGGGTGTACCATACGATCATATGCTGAACTTTATTGAGGAGTGGCCAAATTGGTAAGGCTCCTGATTCTGGATCAGGCAATTCCAGGTTCGAGTCCTGGCTCCTCAGCAACGAAAAAACCCTGTAACGGAAAATGTTACAGGGTTTTTTCGTTTCCGGAAGGAACAATCTTTCTCTGGTGATTTCAGCCAAAACTGTCCCTGGAACCGTACCTCAAACTGTCCCTCGGGATCCCCGTAATGCAGGGCAAAATATCCCCCGCCAAAAAGCTCTTCCATAACATGCTTCGAAAGCCTTCCGCCTCACGATACATGCAAGGCCGACAGGATAACAAGATCGACCAATGAGATGCATCATATGAACCCGATCCTGTCAGCGAAAGGTGAAGAGGTCACCGACATGAAGAGATGTGGTTGGAAGCCTGGTGATGCAATTTGCTTGTCTATGCCCTGCTCTTCATACCTTTATTAATAGAGATTGACATGATGCGACACATTGTTGAACAGTTACTATGAATTGATGGGGACTGGTGTTTGTGTGGTATCCTTCGTTTTGAAGAATTTTATCGGATTATGTAGAATTTTTTACTAATTCCGGGAAGAATTGCGTCTTATTCGCAGAGAAATAAAAAAGGGATCACTATAATTGTGATCCCTTTTTTCAGTAATTATTTGCTCTCACAGAATCATGCAATAAGGTAATCGTCCAGCCGCCCGCCTCTTTCCTCAATAGCCTTAACCCAGTTAGGCTTTTTACCTTTTCCGCTCCAGGTTTTATCCTCCAGCCTGTATTTAACTGTTTTTGGTCTTTTTACTTTACCGGAGAGCATTTTCCCCTGTATATCATTGATTGAAATGCCAAATTCATGCATCTTTGAAAGAATATCAGCTATTGCTTCTCTTTTGCCTGCAGCTTTTTGTTCTTTAATCTGCTTCTGGATGGCCGCTATCTGTGCCTGTAATTCTGCGATAGTTTGCATAGTAATACCTCGGATTATGATTTAGGGGGTTACCGTAACAATATATTTTTTTAATAAAAAATACAGACAAAAAATTTCGGATATTCCATGCCGGCAAGAAGATATCGAGCGCTGCATTCTCAGCTGAGTTCCTTATATCTACAGGACTGCATGAGAAGCCGCAGATGGAGTTTTATTCCATCTGCATGCATAACCAAGAACAGGATCGCAGGCTTTGAGATGGCGAGCAGGGAAACCTTAAACTCATCTCTCATACATCCAAGAGTGGTATTCAGGAGTACTCTCTTAACCAATCCTCATGCTATCATCCTGGCTCACAATCATCCTTCCGGTGAAACAGTACCAAGTAATGCCGATAAAAGGGTCACAGAGATACGTGTAGAAGCCGGAAAACTCCTCAGTATTGCAGTTGCCGAGCTTGTTATTATCGGGAATACATGAAGCCATTTCAGCTCAAGGGTATGCGATTCACAGACAATTCGGTACCGTCGAGAAAAGTTCGTCACCCGGCATTGAAGGAAATGTCCTCCGTGCCGGCTTGGCCCACATAATACTGAGGTGTTTCGTTAATTGTTGATTGCATACGCTTCTACCACGCCAACAAAATCAGTAGGCATGCAGAATTTGTTTGATTCTCACCTACACTTACTACACCATTAGCACCAGTCCACTCCTCCCACCGTATGAGATCATCCTTCATCTCTGAGTGCCGGTTGTGTAGCTGCTACAGACCCCAACGATTCCGCTGTCAACATGATGGCCGATGATCCCGCTCGGCAATGTCAGGACGGATACCTGTTGCGCGCATTCCGGTGCTTATGGCGTGCCTGAGGTGGCCAGGGGGTGAAACTCCTGTACTTCTGCAAAATTTTCACAATCGTATTATTCAGAGAAGCGAACAATGGTTCGTGCCTCTACCCTCCCTTATGTTCCTTTGGCACTGACGTCCGTTGATCATCATCGATTTGTTTCCACTGCATATTCATACTTCGCCGGGTCTGCCGCCTGTCCGGGGAATCAGCAGGAGTACATTATCCATAATCCTGGATGGTTTTTCATTGACCGAGTGAACAAGAGTACGAAGCCGGATGAGGGGAAGCACTTTAACGTTCAGCTTCAGGCGCTGGCTTCCGGAGGCAGGCCAAAGGGTTTGCCGTAATCAACCCTCGCGGTATGCTTGCGGCATAAGCTTTTTTCAGGCAGGCATGAGACCCCTGGTCCCGGATCAGGCGATTCCGGGTTCGGGTCCTGGCTCTTCAGCAAAAAAAAGACACGGTTACCCTGGTGGCCGTGTTTTTTTTGTCCTGTCCGTACAACCACGGATACGGCGCTTGCCCCTTTAACGTCTGACAGGGCAAAAAAAAGGAAGACAGCGCTTGCGCACTGTCTTCCTTTAAAATAGATCGGAGAACCGAACTTATTTTGCTGCAGGAGCTTCTGCAGGCTTTTCTGCGCCAGCTGCAGGAGCTGCTTCTTCAGCTGCAGGAGCTGCTTCTTCGGTTGCTGCAGGTGCTGCTTCTTCGGTTGCTGCAGGTGCTGCTTCTTCAGCTGCAGGTGCTGCTTCTTCGGTTGCAGGTGCTTCTACAGGAGCTTCAGTTTTTGCACAGCCAACGAATGAAACTGAGCTTAAGAGGAAGAGGAAAATGAAAAGTTTTTTCATTGCTCGATTGTTGTTTTTGTTGTTTTGATAATTGAACAGCTTCTTCAGCTAACGAATATTAAAAAAAAACAGTGAGTTTTCAAAAACCGACTGCATGGCTGAATATGCAAAAT
The DNA here is from genome assembly GCF_049593655.1 of Chlorobium sp. Taxonomy (NCBI): domain Bacteria; kingdom Pseudomonadati; phylum Chlorobiota; class Chlorobiia; order Chlorobiales; family Chlorobiaceae; genus Chlorobium; species Chlorobium sp. The sequence goes on along the minus strand of NZ_JBAWHG010000040.1, from coordinate 27,715 downwards.
ATTTCCAAATCCAGCCATATAAAAATATTTTTTAATCGACGAGCACCTGAAGATCCTCCTGGCCAAGCCTGTGGAAATCCAGATAACGGTAAATCTCCCGCTCCCGCTCGCCGGAAAGCAGTTTTCTGACCACTTCGAGGTACTCGTCCCTGTTGGGCAGATGACCGAGCAGCGCGGCTACGGCGGCAAGCTCGGCAGAACCGAGATAAACCTGCGCACCTTTGCCCATACGGTTATCGAAGTTTCTCGTACTGGTCGAGAACACCACTGCGTTGTCGGCGACCCTTGCCTGGTTGCCCATGCAAAGCGAACAGCCCGGCATCTCCATACGCGCGCCGGAAGCGCCGAACACGGAATAGTAGCCCTCTTCGACGAGCTTTTTCATATCCATCTTGGTGGGAGGCGAAATCCAGAGCCTTGCCGAAGCGACCCCCTTGTTGCGAAGCACTTCGCCGAGAGCGCGGAAATGGCCGATATTGGTCATGCAGCTGCCCACGAAGACCTCATCGATCTTCTTCGGGCGGGTGTCGTCGAGCAGCACCTCGCTGAGCGTCATGACGTCGTCGGGATCGTTCGGACAGGCAAGCACCGGCTCGGTGATGGTGCTCAGGTCGATGTCGAGCACCGCCGCATATTCCGCATCGGCGTCAGGTTCCAGAAGCACGGGATTGGCAATCCACTCCTGCATTTTGCCTATTCTGCGACGCAGGGTCTCGGGGTCGCCGTAACCCTCTTCGATCATCTGCCGGAGCAGGGCGATATTGGAGTTGAGATACTCGATGACCGGCTCCTTGTCGAGGCGGACCGTACAGGCCGCCGCGCTGCGCTCCGCCGAAGCGTCGCTGAGTTCGAAAGCCTGTTCCACCTTGAGCTGCGGAAGTCCTTCGATCTCCAGAATCCTGCCGGCGAAGATATTTTTCTTTCCTTTTTTCTCGACCGTCAGCAGTCCCCGTTTGATGGCGACATACGGAATGGCATTGACAAGGTCGCGCAGGGTGATCCCCTCCTGCAGTTCTCCGGTGAAGCGCACAAGCACCGACTCGGGCACGTTGAGCGGCATGGTGCCGGTCACCGCGGCAAAGGCCACGAGACCCGAACCGCCGGGAAAGGATACGCCGATGGGAAACCGGGTATGAGAGTCTCCTCCGGTACCGAGGGTATCGGGAAGCACCATGCGGTTCAGCCAGGTGTGAATGACACCGTCTCCCGGCCTGAGGGCTACGCCGCCACGGCTCATGATGAAATACGGCAGCGTGCGGTGCAGCTTGACGTCCGAAGGCTTGGGATAAGCCGCCGTGTGGCAGAAACTCTGCATCACCAGATCGGCGCTGAAGCTGAGTGCGGCAAGCTCCTTGACCTCGTCGCGGGTCATGGCGCCGGTCGTATCCTGCGAGCCGATCGTCAGGGTTTCGGGCTCGACATACATGCCCGGCCTTACTCCTTCGAGACCGCATGCCTTGCCGATCATTTTCTGCGCGAGAGTATAACCCTTTCCGGAATCAGCAGGCTGGGAAGGCGCCGTGAAAATGCTCTCCTCTCCCATGCCGAGCACGGCTCGCGCCTTTCTGGTAAGGGTTCTTCCGATAATGAGAGGAATCCGCCCGCCGGCTCTCACCTCGTCGGCAAGGGTATTGGGAGCGAGATCGAAACGGGAGATGATCTGGCCGTTCTTCTCTATCCTGCCTTCGCAGGGGTAAACATCGATCACGTCCCCTGTCTCCATGGCGCTCACATCGGCCTGGATAGGCAGGGCGCCTGAATCTTCGGCGGTATTGAAAAAAATCGGTGCAACAATGCCGCCGATCACCACGCCGCCGGTTCTTTTGTTCGGTACGGCGGGAATATCCTGGCCGAGATGCCACTGCACCGAGTTGATACCCGATTTTCTGCTCGATCCGGTGCCCACGACATCGCCGACATAGGCGAGCGGGTTGCCTTTCTCCTTGAGGCGGGCAATTGTTCCGATAGGGTCGTCCATTTTCGAGCCGAGCATGCAGAGCGCATGGAAGGGAATATCGCTGCGGGTAAACGCCTCGCTGGCCGGTGAAAGATCGTCGGTATTGGTTTCGCCGGGCACCTTGAAGACCGTCAGGGTCATTTTCTCAGGCAGTAACGGCCTCGAGGTGAACCATTCGGCATCGGCCCACGACTGCAGCACCTCTTTTGCATACGGGTTGGAAACCGACATGTCGGCAACGGCATCGAATGAATCATAGACCAGCAGCACACTCTTGAGCATGGCTGCGGCCGTGCTGCAGATCAGGGAATCCTCATGGCTCAATGCATCGATAAGCGGCTTTACGTTGTAACCGCCAAGCATGGTGCCCAGAATTTTAACCGCCTCTGCCGGCGTCAGGACTTCGCAGCTCGCCTCACCCTTGATGATGGCGTCAAGAAACGCCGCTTTCTCGAAAGCGGCATCGTCCACACCGGGGCTGATGTGCTCACAAAACAGTTCAAGCAGATACTCTTTATCGACGACCGGCCGCTGCCGGAGCAGTTCGATCAGCGAACGTGCCTGTTCCGCCGTCAACGGCAGAGGCGGAATGCCAAGCTGGGCTCTCTCTTCAGTATGCGCGCGATATTGGCTGACAAAACTCATAGGTCATTCTCCCGGAGTTACGATTGAAACGGTTATTACATTGAGATCCGACAGGAAGGGAAACGCTCTTTTGTCTTCAGGAAAAAGACAAAAGAACTATAATAGCACACCTTTTTTTTAAAACAAAACAATAGCGGAAACATGGCCCGAGAACAGGCCGCACTTTCTAAGTCCGATCTTCGGACCTGTCTGAAATAGTAAAGCGGTCAACCGGCAGCAGAAACGCGCCGGCAAAAAAATTTCCGTTCTTCAGCCGGCAGGCTCCATAAAACAGGAAAAAGTCAGCGGGATTCAGCCCTGAGGCCGGTCAGCACTCCTGCTCCTGCAAGCATGCTGTCGCCGTAACTGAGAAAGCGGTAGTTTTCGGCCGTCGCCTCCCCATATGCCTTCATGAGATGCTCCCTGCCGGCAAATGCGGCGGTCAGCATCAGCACGGTCGAACGCGGTGCGTGAAAATTGGTGAGCAGAAGATCGATAACCCTGAACCTGCAGCCCGGATAGATGAAAATATCCGCTTCCCCGCTCATTCCCGTTTCCGGAGCATCCCATTCCGGACGCCCGGCAGCATGTTCGAGCGAACGGGTAACCGTGGTGCCCACCGCTACCACCCTTCCGCCTGCAGCCTTTGTCCGGTGGATCTTTTCGATGGCGTCCAGCGGTATTTCGTAGTACTCCCGGTGCATGACGTGCTCCTCGAATCGTTCGACCCGTATCGGCAGAAATGTTCCCAGTCCGACATGCAGGGTCAGCACCGCCGTATCCACCCCTTTTCCGCGGAGCCTGGCAAGCAGTTCGGGGGTCATGTTGAGCGAAGCTGTCGGTGCGGCAACCGAACCCGGACGCTCGGCGAAAACCGTCTGGTATCGTTCCGTGTCGACCGCTTCGGCCTCCCGTTTCAGGTAGGGGGGAATGGGGACGGCGGCATGCCGTTCGAACAGAAGCGGCAGGTCGAGGCCCTCGGTGGATGCGATGCGGGCGATGCCCTCGCCGGCGATCTCGCAGACCAGCAGGTCGTGGCCGTGTGCCGTGAGCCGGTCCCCTTTTTTCAGGCGTCCCCGGTAAAGCACAAGGTCCTGCATCCCCTCATGTTTTTCAAGCAGCATCAGTTCTACCGAGGCTCCCGTGGTTTTCAGGGCGAACATCCTCGCCTTGACCACCCGGCTGTTATTGAGCACCAGCAGGTCCCCTTCCCGTAAAAAATCCGCAAGAGCCGCATACCGGCTGTGCAGCGTCTCCCCCGTCGTGCTGTCGAGCACCAGCAGCCGGGACGAGCCCCGCTCCTCGGGAGGGTACCGGGCTATCATCCCCTCCTCGAGCGGATAATCGAAATCGCCTGGCTTCATGACTGCCTGAGCCGTTCACGAACCGCTTCGGCATGGGCCTGAAGCCCCTCATGGTCGGCAAAGGAGGCGATTTTTTCGCCGCAGGCGAGCAGCTGTTTTCGTGAATAGGAGATGATCGAGGTGTGCTTGATGAAATCGCGAACCGAAAGAGGGGAGAAAAACCTCGCCGTCCCGTTGGTCGGCAGGGTGTGGTTCGGCCCGGCGAAATAATCGCCAACGGTTTCGCAGGAGTACGCCCCCATGAAAACGGCTCCGGCATGACGGATTCCGGTAAGCACATCCCATGGGCTTGCAACATGCAGTTCCAGATGTTCGGGCGCTATCATATCGGAAACCCGACAGGCTTCCTCCATGGAACCGGTAATGACGATGGCCCCGTTGGCCGAAAGCGCCCCGGTGATCACCTCCTTGCGGAGCATGCCGCCGATACGGCGCATTGCAGCATCCCTTACGGCAAATGCCAGCTTCTCGGACGGCGTGATGAGGACGGCCGATGCGTCGGGGTCGTGCTCTGCCTGGGCGAACATGTCGAGCACGATGAAATCGGGATTGGCCGATTCATCGGCAAGCACAACCACCTCGGAAGGTCCGGCGATGCTGTCGATGGCGACGTGGCCGAACACCATTTTCTTGGCCAGGGCGACATACTTGTTGCCCGGTCCGGTAATGATATCGACTTTGGGGATGGTCCGGGTGCCATAGGCAAAAGCCGCGACCGCCTGGGCCCCTCCAAGCTTGTAGACGCGTCCGACACCGGCAACGGCGGCGGCGGCAAGAATATGCGGACTGATCTTCCCCTCACGGTCGCAGGGGGTCGTCAGACAGATCTCCCCGACACCGGCAACCTGGGCAGGCGCGGCATTCATGAGCAGAGAGGAGGGATAGGCTGCTTTTCCTCCGGGCACATAGAGCATGGCTTTCTCCATGGGAGTCACCCGCTGGCCGAGAATCACTCCACCCGGTTCTTCATAGAAAAAACTTTTTTCCACCTCATGGCGATGAAAGGCCGTTATGTTCCGGTAAGCCTCCTCGAGCACCCCGATAAAGGCGGGATCGGCATTCTCGTAGGCTTCGGCGATCTCCTCGGGAGAGACCATCATCTCCTGCAGGCGGACTCCCTGAAACCGCTCGGTAAAGTCACGCACGGCAGCGTCTCCTTCCGTGCGGACCGAATGAAGGATGTCATGAACGGCGTTTTCGACATCCGGTTCGTAGACAACGCTTCTTTCCAGCTGTTTTTTCAGCGCCTCTTTGTCGGTGGCATAACGGTAGATATTCAACACTTTTTCAATCCCGTTTATGGTTTTGCAGACCGCTTTTTCCTGTTTTTGCTAATGTAGTGAATCGTGCTGTTTATAAAAACCGTCCCCCTTCCCGACAAAAGAGCAGACTCCGAAAAAAGAGCTGCAGGAGGGGCTCTTTTCATTTGAAAAAAAAGTTCTATTGGAGTACTTTTAGGGTTCAGATGAAACCTTGGAATATAGCCTGAACAGCCGCCTTTCCAAGCCGCGATGACACCACACTTAGATCTATTGATGACATGAGCTTTTTCAGCAGCCTGTTCCGGGATATCGCTATCGATCTCGGCACGGCAAACACTCTTATTTATATCCGCGACAAAGGGGTCGTACTCAATGAGCCCTCGATTGTCGCTCGCGAACGTAACTCGGGAAAGGTTGTAGCCATAGGCCACGACGCCCTCCTGATGCATGAAAAAACCCACCCCGGCATTGTTACCATAAAACCTCTTGCCAACGGCGTGATCGCCGATTACGAAGCCACCGAAGAGCTCATCAAGGGGCTGATCAACAAAACCAAAACCCAGTTCTCGTTCGGCATACGCAGGATGGTTATCGGCATTCCTTCCGGCATCACCGAGGTCGAAAAACGTGCCGTGCGGGATTCCGCAGAACATGTAGGGGCCAAGGAGGTCTACCTTGTGGCCGAGCCGATGGCTGCGGCAATCGGTATCGGCATCGACGTCAAGGAGCCGATGGGCAACATGATCGTCGATATCGGGGGCGGCACCACGGAAATTGCGGTCATCTCTCTGGGAGGCATCGCATCGGGGGAGTCCCTGCGTGTAGCCGGCACCGACATCACCAACTCAATCGTCAGGCACTTCAGAAAAGCATACAACCTCGCTATCGGGGAACGCACCGCAGAGGATGTCAAAATCAAGATCGCATCGGCCTACAAGCTCGACAAGGAGCTGACCATGACCGTGCGGGGCAGAAACCTGGTTACGGCGCTCCCGGAAGAACGCGAAATCAACTCCCCCACCATCAGGGACGCGATCGCCACGCCGATCAGCCAGATCATCATCTCGATCAAGAAAAGCCTCGAGGTCACCAAACCCGAGCTTTCAGCCGATATCCTCGACCGGGGACTTTTCCTTGCAGGCGGCGGAGCCCTCATCAAGGGGCTCGATAAAAAAATCAACGAGGAAACGAAGCTTGCCGTGCATATCAGCGAAGAGCCGCTGACGGCCGTAGCCAGAGGCACCGGCGAAGTGCTGGAAAACCTCGAGAAGTACCGCAGCGTCCTGCTTTCCACAAAACGCTACTGACCCTTCAGCCGGGGCGGGACGCTTCGATCAGTTCGGAGTAGAACGCCTCGTACCGTTCGACAAGCAGAGAGGTTTCGAAACGCTTTGCCTGTCGGACGCAGGCTGCAGAAACGGCCTGATGCAGGGTTTCGTCCTGAAGCAGCGTCAGCGATTTTTCGGTCATCGCACCGATATCGCCTGGAGGAAGCAGGTAGCCATGCACTCCGGATTCGATAAACTCGGGAAAACCTCCGGCGTCGGTAGCCACCACCGGCACCCCGCAAGCCATCGCCTCGAGGGCCGCAAGGCCGAACGATTCGGCGTTGCTCGGCATCAGCATGAGATCGGCCAGAGAGAGCAGCGGCACGATATCGTCGATTTTGCCGAGAAAACGCACCCGGTCGGCAATACCCAGTTCACGCACCCGAATCTCGGCGGAGCTCCGTTCGGGGCCATCCCCGACAAAGAGCATCGTCGCATCGATATGCTCCGTGATGGCTGCAAACACCTTGACGATATCGCCGATGCACTTCACCGGCCTGAAATTCGAAATATGGATAACGATCCTTTCACTTCCGAGTCCCAGCTGCCCGCGGAGCACCGGATCGGGAGAGCGGGTAAACAGTGCGGTATCGACAAAATTCGGAATCACCGAAATCTCCTTTTTCGGACTGAACATCCGCCGGGTTTCATCCTGCAGATAACCCGACACCGCAGTCACCCCATCCGATTTGTTGATGGCAAGACGAACGACGTCCTGCATGCCGGGATCGGCTCCCACAACGGTAATATCGGTACCGTGCAGCGTGGTGGCAAGACGGAAACAGCGGACTTCGGCACACTTGTCCTCGAGCATCTGCCGGGCGAGCATGGCGCTCAGGGCGTGCGGAATCGCGTAATGGGCATGAACCACGTCGAGCTTTTCGTAGAAGGCGACAGCAGCGATCTTGGAGGCGAGGGCAAGCGAGTAGAATGGGCACTCGAAGAGCGGGTAGTGCATCGCCTCGACCTCGTGATAGAAAATGTTCTTCGAAAACGTCCCCAGCCTGAACGGGGCCGCCTGGCTGAAAAAATGAACGATATGGCCGCGCCCGGCAAGCGCCTTGCCAAGTTCGGCGGCAATCGCCCCGCTTCCGCCGTAGGTGTGGTGACAGGAGATACCTATTTTCATGACTCTCTGGCTTTTTTGTTGCCGCAATATACCACAAAAAGCAGGAACAAACCCCGCACAAAGGTCTCGACGGCATTGCCGCCGGGCGCTGTTCCGGCGTTCCGGATTAGCCGTTTTTCAGAAACGGAGAGGGCAACGCGATGCCGGTGAAATCCGGAGGGTGGGCGGGAAGAACGGTTCGGCTCCGTCCTGCGCGACGGAAGCGCTACCCTAAGGCCGTCAAAACGAGATAGATGGTATAGGCTGCAAAAGAGCCCAACAGGATCGAACCTTCGATCCTGTTGATCCGTCCCGTCCCCTGACCGCGAAACCCGTAACCGATGACAAAGAGGGAAACGGTCAACAAAAGCATGATCACGTTATCACGAAAAAAAACCGACTGTTCGATGGCCGAAGGGCAGATCGCACCCGCTACGCCCGCAACGGCAAGGATGTTGAAAAGGTTCGAGCCGAGTACGTTGCCGAGCGCGATCTCGTGCTCGCCCTTGCGAACGGCAGCAATCGACGAGGCGAGTTCGGGCAGGGAGGTGCCGACGGCCACCACGGTCAGACCGATCACGAGATCGCTCACTCCGAGCGTTCCGGCGATACCGACAGCCCCCCATACGAGCATGCGCGAACTGACAAGCAGCAGCAAGAGACCTGTCACGACAAGCATGAGCGCCTTGCCGAGCGGCAACTGATGCCGTTCAAGTTCGCTCTCCATTTCGGTGGCGAACCCGTCGCTCGATTTCCGGAGACCCTCCCACGCTGTCCATCCCATCAGGAGAGCGAAAAGAAGCAGCAGAACGAAGGCGTCATGCCTGCTGAACATGCCGTCGAACATCAGAAACGCGGCAACGCCCGTCGCAAGCGTCAGAATCGGAAGCTCCTTGCGCAGCACGCGGGAATGCACGGCTACAGGACTCAGCAGTGCGGTAAGGCCGAGAATGAGCGCGATGTTCGTGATATTCGATCCGAAAACGTTGCCGAGCGCGATATCCGGATTTCCCTGCGAAGCGGATATGGCCGAAACCGTCATTTCAGGAGCGGAGGTGCCGAACCCGACGATCACCATGCCGATAAACAGAGGCGGAACCCTGAAATGCCCTGCGGCCGCGGAGGAACCGTCAACGAAGCGACCGGCGCTCCAGACAAGCAATACAAGGCCGAACACAACAGAAAGCACGAAAAGCAGCATAAAAACAACAGGTTGCATGATGACAGAAGGTACCTGCAGGCACACTGCGGCTTACGGAAGCCGCAAACAAAGCACCGAACCTGCGGCATTCATTTCAGGTAGAGAGCCTCGAACTTTGCCAGCGGCGCCATCCGCGCCCTGTTCAGCTGCAGGGTATCGCCCTTGATGGTATAGCTGTCGGCGGTTTCGAGAACCCTGAAAAACGCGCTCTCCTCCTCCATGTCCGGGCACGCCATCATGGTCGCGCCAACTCCCGAAAAACGGATCCGGTCCGGGGGCCTGAGCTCGTAACTGCCGAAAAATCTGTTGCACCCTCCGGAACCGTGAATCTTGCCACCGGCTTTTTCCAGAACGAGATGCGCTTCATTCTGCCGTCCCGGCGATTTTTTGAGGGGCCTGCCGCCGAGTTCGACAAGTTTCCAGCGGGTTTCACAGAGAGCCGCGTCCGGCAGGATCGCTTCGGGGGATGCGATTTTCTTCAGGACATACCGCTCTGCAAGAGGACCGGTAATGCGAGCACCCTCACTGTCGAGCTGCACCAGCATGTTTTCGCCCACAAGGTAACGGCGTAAACCGCTCCCTTTGCCCGAAACGCTGATCGTGCGTCCCTCGCCGTCCCACACGAAAGAGCCCTCTTCGGAAAAAACCCGCCCGCTTTTTCCGGTGTACCGGCTCAGGACAAGGCTTCTGCCGTTTTCAGAGAGCGTCACGGTCGTTTCGATGCCCGCGCAGTCCGCACAGGGAAGAACTCCCCGGTAGACGCCCGGCCAGTCGAGGGAAATCCTGCTGTTGTCTCCCGTCGAAAGAGGCTCCGCTTCGGCGGAATTGTCGGGTTTCAGATGCCGGGCGCAGCTGCTCATGAAGAGCATGAGCAATGCAAAAAAAAGAGTCGCAGCGGGTTTTTTCATGGGAGATCCTTTTCGGGATGCTGTTATGGGGATAGTTTTCCGGACGAAAAAAACGGAATCTTTTCAGAAAAGGTCACTCGCCCTCCCGTTTCTCCGAACTGGTGACCAGCTTGTGCAGGATTCCGGTAACAAGAAGGGCCGAAAGCAGCAGACCGTAATGCCACGCGTTGAAAATGCTCTCCATATCCTGTGCGCCGGCGGCAACCTTTACCGGCTCGACAATGAGCTGGCGCAGAAGGGTTATCATGGCTACCTCGATAAACACCGCGACATGAAACACGCCGGTTTGCACATAGTTGATTTCGGCTGCAATAAGGCTTGAAAGGGTCCAGACGATAAAGAGCGAGCCGAGAGCCTGCAGAAATCCGTGGGCAAGATCGTTTTTTCCGAAGGAGTGGGCCACGGCAACGGAAAACTCCCATACCACCATCAGGCTCGCTATAACCAGAGCGATGGCGACCAGTGCATGAAGAAAATGGTTGAACCCGTGCAATGAGCGAAGCAGGTATGCTTCAAACTTGATTTTCATGGACGCTCTCGCTGCTGTTTACCGAAACTCGACCGGACGATCTTCCTCCGGGGCGGGGCCGGCTGTTTCTGCAATATTGCAACCATACTCACCGTGCTTGCCCTGTTAAACGGTATAGCGAGGAGAGCGGTTCCTTTATGGTAACAATTCGTACCGCTTCATACAATACGCAGATTGAAAACCTCATGAAAAACAGACCGGCAATCGCCTCTTATCGATCAGGAAATCTTATTTTAGAAAAAGGATAGAGGCATGATATGAGTAATGAACGCGACCGTTTTTCAATCAGCATCGACGTCCTGCCTGAAGATATCGACCTGATGGGTCATGTCAACAACGTGGTCTACCTCCGATGGGTTCAGGACGCCGCTGTCGCTCACTGGGCTACCCTTGCACCTGCAGATGAGCGGCAAACGCTCCTCTGGGTGGTGCGCCGCCATGAAATCGACTATAAAAGGCCTGCATTTGCCGGGGACAGGCTGAAAGCCGAAACATGGATCGGCGCGGCAACGAGATTCGCTTTCGACCGCCATACCGAAATCATCGAAGCATCCCGGGGCCGGATACTGGCAGTCGCCCGGACGGTCTGGTGCCCCGTAGACCGTAAATCCGGCAGACCGGCCGATGTAAGCCCTGTCGTGCGCAACCTTTTTTCGACCCGGGCGCAGGCCGGCCCGGAGTAACCATTCCTCCTGATGGAAAAAGAACAATCCGGAATTTCACCCGCTCAGGAGCGTCGTCTCGTTCAGGGAGATATTCTGATCGATCTTGCCTTTCTTGCCGACGACATCATCGGCGTCAGGGGAAGCGTTTTTATCGACGCCCCTCCTGACGCTGTCTGGAGGGCACTGACGGATTACGACAACCTCCACAGAACCCTTCCGAAAGTCATGGCAAGCCGGCTTGTCGAACGAAACGACAGCGAAGTCATCCTCGATCAGACCGGAAAAACCGGAATATTTATATTTGAAAAAACGGTTAATTTCAGATTGCTGGTCAAAGAGGAACATCTGAAGCGGATTGTCTTCGAGCAGATAAGCGGCGACTTCCTTGTCTACGGGGGATCCTGGCTGCTGCTGCCGCTTTCCGGCCGAAAAAGCACGATACTCTCTTATGAAGCGACGATCAAACCGGCATTTTTCGCACCGCCGATCCTGGTCAGTTTCGTGCAGCGTCAGGATCTTCCGGGCATTTTAAGAGCACATAAACAGAGCGCCGAAAAAGCCTCTGCCACATGATCGGCATTTCCGGCGGCAGATAACCACAGGTAACAAGTCTCACGGAACACGCTCCATGATCACAGAAAAACCAGTCTGCGTTACCGGCGCATCCGGATTCATCGCATCGCATATCGTCAGCCAGCTCCTTGCAGAGGGGTACCGGGTCAGGGGAACCGTGCGCAGGAGCCCCGAACACTACCCGTACCTGCTGCAGCTTCCCGGCGCCAGGGATCGGCTTGAGCTGGTGGAGGCCGATCTGCTCAGAAGCGAATCGTTTCTTCCCGCTTTCAGGGAGTGCGCCTGTGTCATCCATACGGCAAGCCCCTACGTCATCAATGTCAGGGATCCGGAAAACGATCTTGTCAAACCGGCGCTGGAAGGCACAGCCGCGGTGATGGAAGCCGCGGGAAAAACAGCCACACTCAGACGCATCGTACTCACCTCCTCCGTGGCGGCGATCACCGATGAGCCCGACAGTACGAAAGTGTTCACCGAGCGCGACTGGAACACCCGTTCATCCCTGCAGCGTCATCCCTACCACTACTCGAAAACCCTTGCCGAACGAGCGGCATGGGACTATATCGGGCAGAATAAACCGCATTTCGACCTGGTGTCGATCAATCCCGCCATGGTCACCGGCCCCTCGATCGTCCCGACCATCAACACCACCAACGCCATGATCCGCGATATCATAACCGGCGTCTACCCCGGCATACTCGACATAAACTGGGGGTTCGTGGACGTCAGGGACACCGCCCGTGCGCATATTCTTGCCATGGAAAAAGATGAAGCCAGCGGCAGGTACCTTTGTTCAGCCGGCCTTATGCACATGCGCGAACTGGTGGAACTGCTTCGCCTTTCGGGATACGCCGACTACCCGCTGCCGAAAAGGGACCTCACCGGACGCCTCGGAACCTCGCTCATGACCGCTCTCTCGTGGACGCTGCCACGCGATACCGGAACCTACATCCGGACGCACATCGGACGCTCGATCCGTTACGGATGCAGCAAAATCAAGCAGGAACTTGGCATAAGCTTCATGCCGGTCATGGAAAGTATCCTCGAGGCAGCCGACGACATGGTTCGCAAAGGCCATCTCGCTCCATCGAAAAAACCATAGAAAGACTCACCTCCGAAAAAAAACGCTGAACGGCAGACCGCTGAAAAGCGCCCTGTCGCCTTTTTTCCGCAAAGCCTGCACCAGCTTCCTGCCATCGAGCGTTTCGGGCAAGCGCAGCAGAACATCCCGCAAGGCCCTGAGTACCGAAAGGGAGCACGAAATGCCGTCGGGACCTTTGAAAAGATAAAACAGGGCAGAACCCCCTTCCAGAAAAAGACGCACCGGAAGCACCGCCACGAGGGAAGACAGGCTCATGTTTTTCAGGAGCATCAGGAGGTTGTTCCGATGGTTGTAATATATTTTTTCCGGGGAACCCTGCGCCAGCGAAGCGCCGCCCTCATGCCAGACTACCGAAGAGGGCGCCGACATGACACGGTATCCGGCGAGCCGCATCCGCCAGCAGAGATCGATCTCTTCCATATGCATGAAAAAGGAGTCGTCGAACCCGCCGAGCGATTCGAAAACATCCCGCCGGACGAGCATGGCCGCACCCGAAGCCCAGAAAATCTCTTTCGGCTGGTTGTACTGTCCGTTATCGGCCTCCACACCGGAAAAATTCCGGCCGTAGCACCATGGATAGCCAAGCCGGTCGATCATACCTCCTGCCGCACCTGCATGGTCGAAAACCTGCCGCCCCTTTTCGTGCTCCGGAAGGGAGAGAATTTTAGGCTGCAGAGCAGCAATCCGCCGATCGCGCTGTGCGGCAGAAACAAGTTCCTCGAGCCAGCCCGGCTCGTGCCGGGTATCGTCGTTCATGAAAACCAGATATTCCGACCCGGATGCTCCGGCGCCGGCATTGCAGCCGCCCGCATAACCCCGGTTTGCCGGAAGGGAGAGCAGGCGAACACCGGGAAACCTGGAGACAAGCTTCTCCAGCTCCGGCTTGCCGCTCCCGTTATCGACCACCAGGATGCCCAGCGGCCGGTAACGGGTTTTTGAAAGGGAATCGAGGCATCGTTCGAGACGTCCGGCATCCCGGTAATGAGGAATGACGACCTCAACAGTCGGGTAAGCAACAGCAACGGAAATATCCATGAAAACAGCCTTTCAGCGCAGGCTGCGCCAGAACTCGCCGGCAAGCCGGGAGGTCTCGGCGGGGCTGGCTGCACCGGCAAGATGCTGCAGCAGCGCGGAACCCACAACGGCGCCGTCGGCAAAACGCCACATCTGTTCAACGCGCGCCTTGTCCCTGATGCCGAACCCAACGACAAATTTCTTCCGGGTATGAGCCCTGACCCGTTTCAGATACTCCTCAACGGCTTGGTCGCCTTCGGCTCCGGCAAGCTTGGACGTTCCGGTTGTGGCATTGACGGCAAGGCAGTAGGAAAAATCGGTCGAAAGAGCGTCGATCATCTCGATACGCTCCGGAGGCGTTACCGGAGAGATGAGGAAGACCACCGTGAGGCCGAAACTTTTCGCCCTCTCAAGGAAATCCTCCGCCTCCTCGGGTGGAAGATCGGGCAGGAGCAGTCCGTCGACGCCCGCATCGGCTGCATCATGCAAAAAACAGTCCCCGCCGTAGGCGATAAGCGGATTGCAGTAACCCATAAGCAGGATCGGCGCAGTGACTTTACGGCACCCTTCTCCCGCACGGGCCTTCTGTACCAGTTCCAGAAGGTGCTTGACCGTTACTCCGTTGCGGATGGCGGTCTGCGCGGCATCCTGGATAACAGGCCCGTCGCCTACCGGATCGGAAAACGGAATGCCGAGTTCGATGATATCGGCTCCGTTTTCCTGGAGCGCCTCGAGCACCGGCAGCGTTGCCCCCTCCACCGGGTATTCGGGCATGTAGTAGGCGATCAGCAGCTTTTTTTCGCCTTCAAGAAGAGTGGTGATTCGATTTTTTTTCATGGCAAAAAGCGGCGAACGCTCAGAACAGAAGTTGCGGAATAACGAAAATATCAAGGATCATCGAGATCATGGTGATCATATGCACCAGCACGCTTCCCCATACATTACGGGTCTTCAGCACCAGATAGCCTCCGAAAATGCCGATGGGAAAAGCCATCATGGCCATCAGGGCGCGCTCCCGCAAACCGACGGGCGCAACCGCGAAATGGTTCAGGACATAGAACATGGCGGTAAGAAACACCGTCAGGTGCCGGTTGTACCCCTTTTCGATCATGGCGGCGAACATGATACCCCGCCAGAGAAACTCCTCGGCCAGCACCAGCACGGGAAAAAGAAACAGCATGTAACGGTTCACCAGAATGTTCACCATCTCCCCCATCGGCGCGCCACCGTTTTTGTAGTACATCACCGTGTTCATGACGTCCATGGCAAACAGCAGGCCGCCGGCCACTCCTCCCCACAGAAGCGATTTGCGAAGGTCGCCTCCGGCAAGGTACATATCGGACCATTCATGGAACGTTCGGCCGCGCCAGAGAACAAGACCGATGGAGCCGACAACATAGATGAACAGCGCCGGCCACTCCAGAAGCGGCGTGAAATGACCCACAAGACCCGCGATCCATATCAGGGCCATAAGGCCGAATGACAGCTTGAGCCGCTCGTCGAGAGCGGAAAATCCTGCAGAATACGCTTTAACCGGTTTCATGTTTTTTTTTAATTCTGGAAAGGTCATGTTAAAAAGTGGACGTTGTGGACGACATGGACGTTGTGGACAAAAAGTCACAACTCCAGCCTACTGACTACTGACTACTGATTTCAAATATACTTCGGCCTCACCTCATAGTCAATCGGATCGGGCATCCCGTTCAGCTCGAACGCCCTGAGCCTTCTGGCGCAGCTGTCGCACACACCGCAGGCCATACCCTCGCTCTTATAGCACGACCAGCTGTACTCGAAGGGAGCCCTGAGCTCCATGCCTTTAAGCACGATGCCGCTCTTCTGCATGGCGATAAGCGGCGTTTCGATGCGGATATCGGTATCGGGTTTCGTACCAAGCTCGACAACCCTGTTAAAGGCGTCGTAAAATGCCTGACGGCAGTCGGGATAGCCCGACGAATCCTCCTCGACCGCTCCGATGAAAATCTTTCCGGCCCCGATCACCTCCGACCAGCTCACGGCCATCGACAGAAAACCGGCATTGCGGAAAGGCACATAGCTGGTAGGTATGTCCGTCCCCTGCAGATCCGCTCCGCTGACCGGCATGGATGGATCGGTAAGAGAGGAGCCTCCGACCTGGGAAAGGTAGCCTGCATCGATTTCAAGCCGCCGGGTGATGCCGTAGTGCGTGCAGACAAGACGGAAACATTCGAGTTCCTTCTGCCAGGTTCGCTGCCCGTAATTGATGTGCATGGCGGCCAGTTCGAATCCCTCTTCGGCGGCGATGGCCGTTGTAACGAGGCTGTCCATTCCCCCGCTTATCAGGATAACGGCTTTCATGTCAGGAAATGGTTACGGTTGCTGAAGTTTTCTGTAAAGGTATGGAATTCTCCGCTTTTAATCGTGCGGAAGGACATAAAAAAAGCCATCCCGAAGAACATTCGGGATGGCTTTGTCTGGCTATGGCCGGAAAGCGGGATCAGTACATGCCGCCCATTCCACCCATTCCGCCCGGAGGCATTGCCGGCATGTCGGACTTCTCTTCCTTGATGTCGGTAATGGCAGCTTCGGTGGTAAGCAGAATGCTGGCAACCGAAGCGGCGTTCTCGAGAGCGCTTCTGGTTACTTTGGTCGGGTCCACAACGCCTGCCTCGACGAGATTCTCGTACTGCTCGGTGCGTGCGTTGAAGCCGAAGTCGCCTTCAGCAGCCTTGACTTTTTCGAGCACAACAGCGCCGTCGGTGGTGCCGGTGTTGGCAACGATCTGACGAAGCGGCTCTTCGAGTGCGCGGCGGATGATGTCGATGCCGGTTTTCTGGTCTTCGTTGTCAGCAACCGCATTGGCAAGACCCTTGATCGCACGGATAAGGGCTACGCCGCCGCCGACCACGATGCCTTCCTGGACTGCAGCGCGGGTGGCGTGCAGGGCATCCTCGACACGGGCTTTCTTCTCTTTCATTTCGACTTCTGTCGATGCGCCGATGTTCAGCACGGCGACACCGCCGGAAAGCTTCGCAAGACGCTCCTGCAGCTTTTCGGTATCGTAGTCGGAAGTGGACTTCTCGATCTGGCCCTTGATCTCGTTGATGCGTGCCTTGATGTCCTCCTGGGTTCCCTTGCCTTCGACGATGGTGGTGTTATCCTTGTCGATGTTGACGCGGCCGGCCTGACCGAGGTAGGCGATCGTAGCGTTTTCGAGCTTGTAGCCCTTCTCTTCGGAGATTACGGTGCCGCCGGTAAGGATGGCGATATCCTCGAGCATTGCCTTGCGGCGGTCGCCGAAGCCCGGAGCCTTCACGGCGCAGACCTTCAGGGTGCCGCGGAGCTTGTTGACCACGAGGGTGGCCAGCGCTTCGCCTTCGATGTCCTCAGCGATAATGAGCAGCGGACGACCGGTCTGGGCCGATTTTTCGAGGATCGGAAGCAGCTCTTTCATGTTGCCGATCTTCTTGTCGTGAATGAGGATCAGCGGATCTTCGATCTCGGCTTCCATGGTTTCGGGATTGGTCACGAAGTACGGAGAGAGGTAGCCGCGGTCGAACTGCATACCCTCGACAACCTTCAGCTCGGTATCCATGCCTTTGGCCTCTTCGACGGTGATGACGCCGTCCTTGCCGACCTTGTCCATGGCTTCGGCAATCAGTTCGCCGATTTCAGGATCGTTGTTGGCCGAAATGGTGCCGACCTGTGCAATCTCCTTCTTGCCGGAGATGCTGCGGCTGATGTTGCGCAGCTCGGCGACAACCTCTTTCACTGCGCGGTCGATGCCTCTTTTCAGGTCGATCGGACGTGCGCCTGCGGCAACGTTTTTCAGGCCTTCGCGGTAGATAGCCTGTGCAAGCACGGTCGCGGTAGTGGTACCGTCGCCGGCAACGTCACTGGTTTTCGAAGCGACCTCGCGAACCATCTGTGCGCCCATGTTCTCGACAGCGTCGGCGAGCTCGATCTCTTTTGCGACGGTCACGCCGTCTTTGGTCGAGGTAGGAGCACCGAATTTTTTATCGATGAGTACATTGCGGCCGGCAGGTCCGAGGGTGACTTTCACGGCATTGGCCAGTTTGTCAACGCCGACTTTGAGCTTTGCCCTGGCGTCGGAATCAAAAAGAATATCTTTTGCAGTCATTGTAACGCGTTCCTCCTGGAATGGGTTGGTAAATGGTTAAACGAATCAGTCAAGAATTGCGAAAATGTCCGACTCACGCATGATCAGGTAGTCTTCACCTTCAACATTCACTTCGGTGCCGGAATACTTTCCGTACAGCACTTTCTTGCCAACCGTGACCTGCATGTCGAGAAGCTGTCCGTTATCGGCAACTTTGCCCGGACCTACAGCAACAACTTCACCGTACTGCGGTTTTTCTTTACCGGTGTCGGGAATGAAAAGTCCGCCTTTGGTTTTCTCTTCAGCCGGAGCCGGCTTAACAATAACCCGATCAGCTAAGGGTTTCAAGTTCATTGTCTTATCTTGTTTTTATTTGGGTTGAGAGAACGATCGTGTTCGATTGCACTGGATCAGATCAACCTTTTAGCACTCAACCGAAGAGAGTGCTAAAAGAACACCTAAGTATAAAAAAAAATTTTCCCTCTCCAAACTGTTTCTGTACCATGAAGAGAAAGATCGAAACTATCGGACATATCCAGCTATACCATCGGTTCCCATGAAATCAGGCGATAACCAGTACTACTGCACCATCGGCAAGGTAGCCATGGAGAAACTCGAAAGTCTGCGCTCGAAAATGCGGGACGATACGGCGACTGCCGAAGACCGGAAGCATATTGCAATTCTCGAAGAGGTAGCCGCACTGGCAGGCAACCGGGTGTCGGTATCGGAAAACGAGGCCGCCCGACACAAGGGCGGGTCGGTATGGGTTGAAAGAACATCCCAGTCGCACTTCCCCCACATAAGGCTGCACGGGGGAGCGCTCGAAGACGATCCCTTCGGATGATGACCGCCTCCCTTTTCCGGTTCAGACACCCGTGGAAAGATAGGGCCTAAGGTGAAGCCCCGTCAGCGACACGGCCGAAGCCGCAACGGCTTCGGGAGTTCCCTCCGCAACGAGCGAACCGCCCTTGTCTCCGGCTCCGGGTCCAAGATCGATAATCCAGTCCGCCTGCTTGATGATATCCGGGTTGTGTTCGATGATGACCAGGGTATTGTGCTGCTCGAGCAGCTTTTCAAAACAGCGGATCAGCTTGTTGATATCCTCGAAATGCAGTCCGGTTGTCGGCTCGTCGAAAAGAAACAGCGTATGCTCGATGTCGGCGCGGACTATGAAGCCGGCAAGCTTGAGCCGCTGTGCCTCACCCCCAGACAGGGTGCTTGACGACTGCCCAAGCCGTACGTAGCCCAGCCCGACTTCATCGAGTACCTGCAGCCGTCGCACAATCGCCTTTTCGCTGCCGAAAAACCCGATTGCCTCGCTGACGGTCAGATCGAGCACCTCGGCAATGGAAAGCCCCCGGAGTTTGATGTCGAGCGTCTCCTGCTTGTAGCGCAGGCCGTTGCACTCCTCGCAGACCGCTTCGATATCGGCCAGGAACTGCATCTCTATTTTCACGCTTCCCTCGCCGGCGCAGCTTTCGCAACGGCCACCCGGAATGTTGAAGGAAAAATAGCCGGCCTTCCACCCTCTTGCCTTCGCATCCCTGGTCTGGGCGAAAAGAGCTCGGATATCGTCGAAGATTTTCATGTAGGTGGCCGGATTGCTCCGGCTCGACTTGCCGATCGGCGACTGATCGACATGTTCGACCCGGTCGATAAGGCCCGCGCCCGAAATCGAGCGGTGCGTACCCACCTTTTCCCGGCCCCCCTCCTTCTCGCGGAGAATCCCGTTCTTGAGAATATCGTTGACGAGGGTGGATTTTCCGGAACCGCTCACGCCGGTCACGCAGGTCATCACGCCGAGAGGAAAACGCACATCGATGTTCTTCAGGTTGTTCTGCATGGCGCCCCGGATCTCGATGGCTTCCGAAAAATCGGGTTTGCGTCGGACGGCGGGCACCGGAATGACCTTTTTTCCGTTGAGATAATCCGCCGTCAGCGAAGTTCCCGAAACCGCCATTTCCGCTATGGTGCCGTGAAAAACCACCTCGCCTCCCTCTCGTCCCGCCCTTGGGCCGAGATCGATCACCTCGTCGGCCGCCTCGATAATCTCGCGGTCGTGCTCGACCACAACGACCGTATTGCCAAGATCGCGCAGCTTTCTGAGCAGCCTGATCAGCCGTTCCGAGTCGCTCTGGTGGAGCCCGATGCTCGGCTCGTCGAGAATATAGATTGCGCCGACAAGCGGCGAACCGATGGATGTCGAAAGGTTGATGCGCTGGAACTCCCCTCCGCTGAGCGTATGGGTGAGACGGTCGAGCGTAAGATAGTTCAGACCGACCTCGAGCAGATAGGTCAGCCGCTTGAGGATCTCCTCGAGAACCGCTTCGGCAACCTTGCGGTCGAAGGGCGAAATATCGAGCGTGGTGAAAAATTCGTAGGCCTCGCCGATGTTCATGCGGGTCACCTCGCCGATATGACGGCCTGAAATCCTGATGAGCCGCGCATCGGCATTGAGGCGGCTCCCCTCACACTCCGGACAGGTCGCATAACCCCGGTAACGGCTCAGGAAAACGCGGTAGTGCATTTTATAGCCGGCATCCTTCTCGATTTCGGCAAAAAACGGCCAGATTCCGCTGTAGCGCTCCTCCTGGCCGGCAATGCCTTTCCAGATCATCTCCTTGTGCTGGTAGGAGAGTTTTTCATAGGGAATATCGACCGGAATACCCGCCTTCGGCGCCAAGGCAAGCAGCCGGGTCCAGTTCCAGCGGTATTTTTCCGATGTCCAGCAGACGATCGCGCCCTCTGCAAGACTCAGCGATTTATCGGGTATGACCGCATCCTCGTCGATTCCGGCAATTCTGCCGAACCCCTGGCATCGGGTGCACGCTCCTATCGGCGAATTGAAAGCAAAAAGCTGAGGCGAGGGTTCCTGGTACTCGATGCCGTTCAGTTCGAGCCTGTCGCTGAACCTGAACAGCCGGCCTCCGGCAACCTTGAGCACGGCATAGCCACCCGATTCTGCGAAAGCTGTCTCGGCGGCCTGCTCGATCCTGCTGTACACCTTCTCGTCAGGACGCGCGATGAAGCGGTCGACGAGCACGAAAAGTCCGGCAAGCTCCTGGCGCCCCATCCTGCCGATACGCAGGGAGTGCTGTTCCTCGTTCAGGTCCACAACGCTGTCACCCTCGATAATCCGGAAAAAGCCTTTCTTCAGGAGGTTGGCGATCTCCGCTTCGGCCGAACAGTCGTGCATGGCCGCATCCTTGTGGCAGGGAAAGGGAAAGGCAACGAAAAACTTCGTGCCCTCGTCAAAAAAACGGGCCTGACAGCTGAGGTCCTCGGGATTGTGCTTGAGAACCAGTTCATTGGTGTCACGGGAGTATATTTTGCCGATGCGTGCATAGAGCAGCCGGAGGTAGTCGTAGATTTCCGAAACCGTACCTACCGTCGAACGGGGGTTTTTCGGTATGGTTTTCTGCTCGATGGCAATTGCCGGAGCGATGCCTTCGACGACCTCGATATCGGGGCGGGGCATCCGTTCGAGAAACTGACGCACATAAGCCGAAAGCGACTCCACATAACGCCGGTGCCCTTCGGCATAAAGCGTGTCGAAAGCCAGGCTCGACTTCCCCGAACCGCTTACGCCCGTCAGCACCACAAAACGGTTCCTCGGTATGTGGACAGTAATGTTTCTGAGGTTGTGGGTACGGATACCCCGGAGAATGATATCGGGAAGGACGGTCTCGACAGGAACCGTGTCCGTAGATGCGGAAATGGGCATTACTTGAATGGTGAAACTTTCATTGAAAGGGACACGGCAATATACAATCCGGAGGACAGAAAAACCGGGTCTGCAGGATGTCGCATCCGCTCACCCGGAATCACGTCCGCCTTCGGGCTCGCCCTCACTCTTCACCAGCAGCTCGGCTATGGTCGTTGCCGACATGAGCCCCTGTATGCGATCCTGCAATGAGTTCATGTATCCGCGATAGGAACACTGGTCGAAAATCTCGCAACTGGTGATCTTGACCACGCATCGGGTCATATGCGGCTTGCCTTCAATGGCTACCCCGATATCGGCAATGGTGATCTCGGAAGGCTTTCTGGCCAGCCGGTAACCGCCCTTGACTCCCTGAACCGACTCGGTAATCCCGGCTTTTTTCATGCTCTGCATCGCTTTGGAGAGAAACTCCTGCGAAAAGCCGATCTCGTCGGCCATCTCCTTTACCGTTACCACCCTTCCGGAACCTCTGGTGGCAAGATAAGCCGCCGCGTGGAGCCCGTATTCGAATTTTCTTGAAACCTGCAGCATAAAAAATCAGTATAGTGAGTTTCATAGCTCTAACCTGTATTAAATACCTCCGGATTATAATTAGTTTGAAGCATTTTATATTTTAATTTTTTCCTTCAGGATAATATTCCGGTTTTCAACCATGAGCAGCTCTCCAAAAGATCAGTATTTCCTGTGGCAGCTATCCCCCGAGCATGAGGCCAGAATACGTTACCAGGAAACCGGAACCGCCGATTCTTCCGGCCAACCACCCCTGCTTTTCCTTCACGGATACGGGGCGATGATCGAACACTGGGACCAGAATATTCCGCATTTCGCCGGAAGACACAAGATCTACGCCATGGACCTCATCGGGTTCGGCAGGTCGCAGAAACCCAATGTCCGCTACAGCCTCGAGCTCTTTGCCGCACAGATTGAAGCATTCCTGCATCTGAAAAAACTTGACGAGGTTATTCTGGTTGGACATTCGATGGGTGGAGCCGGCAGTATCTACTACGCCCATCTCAGACCTGAAAAAGTACGCGCACTCGTGCTTGCCAACCCTTCGGGGCTTTACGGCGACAGCATGGACGGCATGGCAAAGGTATTTTTCGGACTGGTGGGATCGCCGATGATCGGAGAGGTACTTTTCACGGCATTTGCAAATCCGGTAGGCGTAAGTCAGAGCCTTGCGCCAACCTACTACAACCAGAGCAAGGTCGATCTGCGTCTCATCAACCAGTTCACTCGGCCGCTGCAGGACAGGGGCGCCATATGGTCCTACCTCTCGCCCTCGCGCCGGCCGCAGGATTTCACCCTTGACCATCTCGCCCGGCCGTGCCGGTACAAGGGGAAGGCCGCCCTCATCTGGGGAGCCGAAGACAGCGCGCTGCCACCGCACAGGATCATCCCGGAGTTCCAGCAGCTTCTCCCGCAGGCAGGAGCCTTCATCGTTCCGAAAGCGTCGCACTGCATTCACCACGACGCCCCCGAAGCCTTCAATGAAAGGCTCGAAAACATACTCGACTCTATCTGCTGAGTTTTTCCCCGGAGGAAGCGACGCTGCGCCGCCCTAGTCGGTCCATCCTCTGGTCTTGCCGCCCGTCCTGAAGCGTATATCCTGAAGCTGGGGCGCTTTCAGACCGATCTGGAAATAGTAGCTGTTGTACTCTCCCGATGGCACCCACTGAAATCCCATCTGCCAGCAGTGAAGGTCGCGGAAGACCTGAAGCATCGGAAAAACAAACTTGTTCTGCTCGATATCGTAACCGGTATTGATACCAACCTGCCAGTTCCTGCTCAGGGCGGCTTTGGCCGAAACGTTCAGGAGCGCCGTGGTTTCAGCCTTATCGAGCGGGTTCGGACGGTCGGACTGCAGATAGAGCGACATACGGAGTTTCCAGGGAATGGAGTAATCGATGTCGGTGAAATCCCCGTTGTTGAACCGTTCACGGAAAATCGCCTGTTCGGCGCGAAGCGCTTCGGGCCTTCCCGAACCGCCGGTCAGGCTCTTCCCTTCGAGATTGAGGCTCATGTTGAGATAGCCGCTCACGAACCGGAGCAGTCCGTTGCCCCCTTCCGCATAAAAACGGTTGACTCTCTCGCCGCTCGCCCGGTCGTAATCGTAAAAATCATACAGGGCGCCGGCGCTCATGAGAAAGTTCGGCGAGATCGCGCTGCTCGACGCGGTAACGAGCAGAGGCGACCAGCGGAATTCGTCCGCAGCCATGTTATACGAGGTCGATGCCGCAAGCGAAAGCAGATGCACGGTGCGGTCCGGACCGCTGCCATTCGGGTCGGACGGTCCCAGTTTTCCGTGAAAAAGGTTCTTGAGCATAAACCCGATCGTGCTCTGGCCTTCGGGTATGTCGTGATAGACCGAATGTTCGAAGCGGTTGTAACGCAGATAGCCGGCGCCATCGTATACGGCACTGTAATAGTCGTACCCCGAACCGGTAAAATCCGGATTCCAGGTATAGGAGATAACAGGTATGAGCGTATGGCGCAGAGCCTTCAGACCGGTCAGGCCCTGAAGGAAAGGCGTCTCCATGCTCGCGTACAGCCGGGTGGAAATGTCCGTGCTGAAATTGAAGGTGGAATACCCTTCCGAACCGGTCCTCTCCGTGCTTACGACACCGGTGCCGTCGAAACTCTTCAGGAGATCGTTGCCGACAACGTAATGGTTGAAGGTGAATCCCGCGTTGACGTTGAAGTGACGGAAAAGCGTCGACTGCATGCGAAGCGGAAGCTGAAGCCTCATCCCGTAGCGATCGTCGTCGTTGAGATCGTCGTCGAGCAGGGTTCCCTGCAAGGATATCCCCTGCGTAAAGAGCGCTTTGTTACCTTCCGAAAACTCCTGGTAATAGCCGACCTGCACTCCGGCTTCGGCAAGGTATTCCGACGAATCGAGGCCGTCGTTCGAAGAGAACAGTCCCCGCAACGACGCGCCGGAAGTGACCGAAAGCCTGTCGCGCCAGTCGTCGAAAGTCCCCAGACGGCCCGAACGGAATGGATAGTACCGGTTCTGGTAGAACCCGATGCCCATAAGCACGCTCTGGTCGCTGCTTCTCAAGTCGTCGGTCATCTGAAAACTGGCCGTTGCGATACTGTTCTCGTCGTCGAAGGTCTTGCCGTAGGAGGCGTAGGATTCGGACTGCTCGTTGACGATGGTCTCCGTATCGATGGTGTTCAGGTCGTAGTTGCGATCCCCGCCCTGAAACCGCAGGTTCATGTCGAGGGCAGCCGTGGGACCGAAATTCTGGTGATGCAGGAAGCGCAGGTTCCAGCTGTCGTATTTCTCGTAGTCGGAGTCCCCTGAATCCCCCGCCAGGTAGCGTTCGAACTCCCCTTCAAGCATCCCGGAATACTCGTAACGGGTGTTGTAGCGGAAACGCTGCCCCAGACGCCAGCTTCCGTTGAAAGCGATATCGCCTTCGATGCGCAGATCGGTATAGTCGTTGATCGCCCAGAAATAGCCCAGATCGGAAAAATAGTAACCCCGGTCGCTGTCGTGACTGAAACGGGGAATCAGCAGCCCCGAGGCCCGACCTTCCCGGAGGGGAAAAATCATGAAGGGAAGCGGCAGAATGGGAATGGCCGGCAGGCGCTTCGAGAAGATTTCCGGCCGGATATACATGATGAACGGACTGGCGATAATCCGGCTGTCGGGAATGATTTTCATGTAGCCCGACGACACCCAGTAATGCGGATCCTCGTCGTCGCAGGTGGTAAAGGTGCCGTCCCGCACGATCATCTCGCCGTTTTCGAGCCTGGTAACCTTCTGCCCGCTGAAAATCACGCCCGATGAACGCGACGATATATTGGAGGTCTCACCTTTTCCGGAGGTAAACGTATAGGTGATCTTGTCGGCATTGAAACTGCCGTCGCGGTTGGTGAACACCGCAGGTTCACGCTTTCCGGCGGCTCCTGCAGGCGCCGCGAAAGCGTCGAGGGTCGAACGTTGCAGATCGACGTTGATCTTCGGCGCTGAAACCGTGGTGGAATCGCGTTCGACGCGCGCTTTCCCCAGAAGCTCCATGGTCTTCCGGTCGAAACGGTAGATAACAGAATCCCTTGCCGAAAAGGATATGGTGCTTTGCGGAGACTGCATGGCTGCTCCGTCCCCGGCAACCGCAACCCCTCCGGCAGCCGACGGCTGTCCGGCAGCATACGCCGGCGACGGCAACCCGGGCAGGCCGGTATTGACGAGCATGCCCAGCGCAGCGGCAATCACTATGGTACGCCTCGAAACACTCACAAAACAACTCCCCGGAACGGATGGACAAGGTTATCTTTCATAGGTATCTCTGAAAAGTTTCAATATATTATTTTATTGTTGCAGTACCGTTGACTTTTCTCTGTCCGCTCTACTGACCGGCCCTCGAAAAAAACAATAGTCCTTTAGGTTCATGTCCTCGACTCCTTATTCTGCTCCCGATGCAAAGGGGCATTTCGGTGTTTTCGGTGGAAAATTCATCCCCGAAACCCTCATAAAAAATGCTGCCGATCTCGAATCGGAATACCTGAAAGCAAAAAACGATCCCGATTTCAATGCGACGCTTGAAAAACTGCTTCGCGATTATGTCGGTCGGCCGACCCCTCTCTATCATGCCGAAAACCTCAGCCGGAAGACCGGAGGCGCGGCCATCTACCTGAAACGGGAGGATCTCTGCCATACCGGCGCCCACAAGGTCAACAACGCTCTCGGCCAGGTTCTGCTCGCCCGCAGAATGGGCAAGCGGCGCATCATTGCCGAAACCGGCGCGGGGCAGCACGGCGTAGCCACGGCAACGGTATGCGCGCTCTTCGGTCTCGACTGCATCGTCTATATGGGAGAGGAAGATATTCGACGGCAGGCTCCGAATGTCGCACGCATGAAACTGCTCGGAGCCGAGGTACGGCCGGTATCCTGCGGATCCAGAACGCTCAAGGACGCCACCAGCGAGGCTATCCGCGACTGGATGAACAACCCCGAGGACACCTTCTATATCATCGGCTCCGTTGTGGGCACGCACCCTTACCCGATGATCGTGCGCGACTTTCAGGCCGTTATCGGCAGGGAAACGAAAAAACAGATCCTCGAACAGGCCGGCCGGCTGCCGGATGTCGTCACCGCATGCGTTGGGGGCGGAAGCAACGCCATAGGCATGTTCTACGAATTCCTCAACGATGTGCCCGGCGTCGAACTGGTTGGCGTCGAAGCCGCGGGCGAAGGGCTCAATGGGCTGCACGCGGCATCGCTTACCCTCGGCTCTCCCGGCGTACTGCACGGAGCCATGATCAAGCTGCTGCAGACCGAAGACGGCCAGGTGCTTGAAGCGCACTCCATTTCAGCCGGTCTCGACTATCCCGGCGTAGGACCGGAACACTGCCACCTGCAGGAAACCGGATTGGTGACCTACACCTCGGCCACCGACAGGGAAGCGCTCGATGCCCTGAAAACGCTGGCCGAGACCGAAGGCATCATCTGCGCACTCGAATCGGCCCATGCCATGCACTACGCCATCACCCGGGCCGCAACCATGAGCCGCGATTCGATCATCGCGGTCAGCCTCTCGGGTCGCGGCGACAAGGATATGGAAACCATCATCACCGCACTCGGCCTCTGAAACGAGATGGGGTTTTTCGTACCCTCGCCGCCGGTATGCCGCTCCTGACGGGGCTTGAAAAGAAAGGGCGCGGAGCCTGGAAAGAAGATGGCGCGCCACTATCCAGTCACGCAGGGACGGCATTCCGGCACAGCCGGAAAGCGTAAATAAAACGGGTTTTCGGGCCTGATTTTTTCCTCCGAAAAATTTCAGGCAGGTGTTGCACAGTTTTGAAATATCCTTATATTTATGCCTTCATAAACGCGGGAATAGCTCAGTTGGTAGAGCACAACCTTGCCAAGGTTGGGGTCGCGAGTTCGAGTCTCGTTTCCCGCTCAGGAACAGAAAAAGCCCCGGTATCCACCGGGGCTTTTTTCGTTTCCCGTTCTGCAGGGCCGGATTAAAAGAATTTCCAAAAAGATTCAGGATTTTATTATATTCACACCCTATGTTGAAAAACATCAGATCCGGCGGAAAAAAGTCTGTAAGTTTTTGCAATACAACACGGAGAGGTGCGAGAGTGGTTGAATCGGGCGGTCTCGAAAACCGCTGTGCGCGCAAGTGTACCGTGGGTTCGAATCCCACCCTCTCCGCCATGAGACAGTTCAGAGCTGTCTTATGTAGTCCGAAAAGCCCTGTAAAATCAGGGCTTTTCTTGTTTTGGTGTCTACCATTGTCTAAACT
>NZ_JBAWHG010000039.1:0-16531 GCF_049593655.1 Chlorobium sp. | reverse complement strand
TGCTGTTCCGAATGGGAGGAATGGAGATGTCACTGAGCACTTGGGAGTCGGGGACGGTCGTGAGTGAGATCCTTTTGGAAAAGCAGAACGTGTCTTGTATTATCAGGTAATACCGGGTAATACCATGAAGTTTCGATGAAAAAGGAGGTGCGTGTGAGTCCAGGCGCAAAAAAAACGGAATCGCGCGAGCAGGTCAGTTTTAAAATGCCTGCCACAATGAAAATGCGCGTTGATCGTCTTGCCGAGGCTACCAGACGATCCAGGTCTTTCGTGATAGAAGAGGCTATCGAGCACTACCTCACCATGAATGAATGGCAGGTGCAGAGCATTATTGCGGGTTTGAGCGACCTCGACAAGGGGCGGACAGTTTCGCAGGAGGAGATGGAAAAACTCTGGGATGAAAAGCCTGCTGAAAGTCCGGTGGACACAGACCGCTAAGCAGCGGCTGGAGGAGATCGAGGCGTATATCTCTCACGACAACCCTGTCGCCGCAAGGAAGATCATTCGAGCCCTTATCGGAAAGACTGCCCTCAAACTCTCTCAATATCCGCAAATCGGAAGGAGCGGGCGTATTGACGGTACCCGTGAACTTGTTTTTCCAGACAATCCTTTCATCGTGATCTACACGGTTCGCCAGGATACCATAACGGTTTTGACGGTTTTTCATGCTGCACAGAAGTTTCCGGACGCAATCGGCATCGAGCATTAAGCGCATCCTGTCGTCTCTTTTCCTGAAGCCGAAACGAGCGCATTGACGGGCTTTCCGGTCGCACTCTTTGAGGGGCTCACTTAAGCAATCAGCCTTATCGCCGGGTTGCACCCGGACGTTACCGATATGTCGCTCCTACGGAGCTAAGACCCATTTTGGGGAGGAGATTTCTTTTCCGGGGTTGGCACCCCGTGCTACCGATGTTTCGCCCCTACAGGGCTGAAGATCAATAGTTGGGGCTGCGTCGTTTTTTCCGTGTGGGAAGTCCTCTGGGACGTAGATGAAAATAGTAAGTAACCATAGCCTGCCCATGCACAAAAGGCAGGTTATGGTCGGATCTGCAAGGCGACGGAGAAAACAGAGCGGTTTGATTTTGATGAAAAGCTGCCGGCGCATCCTGACGTTTCTTTTCCTGAAGCCGAGACGAGCGCGAGCAGTCGCACTCTTTGGCGGTTAAGTGCCGGTTAACTATACCGATTGGGCGTTCTTGAGCCGGGACAGGGTCCTGTTGAGCGGGATTTATTTGGGGTTCCTGTTTGTTTTGTATAACATGTATTGCGTTGAATAACATGTTATACGAGGTAACTATGGAAAAAGAGAAAGCGGATCGGATGATCGGCATCCGCATTCCGAAAAGTGTTGGCGAGCGGCTTGATAATCTTGCCAAAAGAACCGGTCGTACCAAGACCTGGTACATCCGCGAGGCCATTATGGAGCATCTCGACGATCTTGAAGATATCTATCTGGCCGAACAGGTTCTGGAGCGGGTGAGACGAGGAGAAGAGCCGGTGACCGGCATAGATGAAGTGGAGCGTCGTCTTGGTCTGGAAGATTGAGTTTGCCGCATCGGCTGAAAAAGAGCTGGCCAGGCTGGATAAGTCCGCTGCCGGACGGATTGTCAAATACCTCCGTGAGCGGGTTGCGATAGACCCGCGGGCGTCCGGCAAATCATTACGAGGCGATCATGCCGGGTTGTGGCGATACCGTATCGGAGATTATCGGGTGATTTGCGAAATCCTCGATGAAAAAATTTCAGTTCTGGTTGTCCGGGTCGGGCATCGGAAAGAGGTTTACCGGTAATATTGCTCATGAACCCATAACGGAGAATAGAGCAAAGAGTCGTGTAATGGGTCCCAGGATATTCACCGTTCGAATCTGATTACATTTTTTCGATTTCGCTCAGCAGATCAGGGTGCCGGTCAATGAGTTTCAGCAACTTGAGCAACGGCGCTGGCGGTCTGGTTTCCCCTCGCTCGTAACGGGAGAACGCTACTTTGCCGACTCCGAACGATGAGGCGAGCTGCGCCTGGGTCAGCTTCAGCTTTCTGCGGATGCGTCGGATGTCGGCTGCGGGGTCGCCTTTGATCGCGCGTACCAGCCCCTCCTGAGCTTCCGTATAGCGCCGGTAACTCTCTTCATCCCATATTCCTTCTCCGCATTCAGGGCAGAACCTGCCGTGCATGTCATGCAACGTCATCGATTTACCCCCATACGTGAGCGTTTCTTCCAAAACCTTGTCGATCATCCCTTTATGACCGCATGAGGGACATTGTGTAGTATTCATGATCATATTTCCATTAAGCTGTTCTATTCGTTAAACATTTATTTTATCTGGCCTTGAACTGAATCACCGGTGGCCGGTCATCGTCGGAGTCCGTGACTTTTATATAAACCGGAATTCCATCGGGCGTCATTCCGTGATAAACGTCCTGCCAGAGCTTATGGTCAAGATGGGTAGTCATCGACTTGTAAAAATCAGCTCTTCGGAGCGCAAGCACGATCTCGCGCATAACAGGTTCGGTCAAGCCTAATGCCAAACCGCCTCTCAAAGCCGTCATGGTGAACGGTCGTGAATTCCTGTCGGAGACTATTCTTTTAACCTTTTCAAGCCTGTAATGGGGTGTTCTTTTCTCCATGAGCAGAAGTTTGACATTGGAATAATTTTAATCAATATGATAAAAATATCCAAATTGATTCCTTTGGGCTGCCGTTAGTGACCGAGGGCGTGCAGCGGGGAAGTTCTTTGGTAAGCAACTATAGCTTGCCTGCCCATGCACAAACGGCAGGTTATTGTCGGATCTGCAAGGCGACGGAGAAAACGGAGCGGTTTGATTTTGGCGACAAGCCGAAGGCGCATCCTGACGTTTCTTTTCCTGAAGCCGAAACGACCGTGCGCAAGCGCACTGTTTGGCGCACCCTAAGCAATCAGCCTTATCGCCGGGTTGCACCCGGACGTTACCGATATGTCGCTCCTACGGAGCTAAGACCCATTTTGGGGAGAAGATTTCTTTTCCGGGGTTGGCCCCCCGAGCTACCGATGTTGCGCCCCTGCGGGGCTGAAGATCAATAGTTTGGGCTGCGTCGTTTTTCCGGTGTTGGCACCCCGTGCTGCCGATGTTTCGCCCCTGCGGGGCTGAAGATCGATAGTTTGGGTTGCGTCGTTTTTCCGGGGTTGGCGATTGTCTCTTGATGGCAAGGCCTGCCCCTCGTTTTGAAAACGGGGAGCGGTAGCATAAGAAAGGGTCGTCCTGACCTTTCCGTCTGCCGCTGCAGGAATTTTCAGGAACGTAACGGAGGTGAGACGGGGTTAGTATCAGGTATCGAGTATCTTTCTCAGGCCTGAGCAATGGATGAACCTGTCTGCTGTTTGTGCCTGCAATTTTTTAAAGGATTGTCGGCTATGATGCCCAAGCCTGTGATAACGATTCTTGCGGTCAATACCGGCTCTTCGAGCATCAAGTTTTCGCTTTATGAGAGCGGAGAGAAAGAGGAACTGATTTATTTCGGATCACTTACCCGGATCGGGCTTAAGGGGGGGCGCTTTTCGGTAACGGATTCCGGGGGGCATTATATCAATTTCGAACGGGTGGAGACGGCCGATCATGATTCGGCGTGCCGTTATGTGTTTTCGTGGATTATGAACCATAGCGCCGGAATTCCGGATGCGGTAGGCCATCGGGTGGTTCATGGTGGGCCTCGTCACACTGCATCTGAGATGGTTACTCCCGCACTGCTTGATTCCGTAACTGCACTTGTTCCCTATGCTCCGGAACACCTTCCCCAGGCATTGAACGCTATCCGGCATGCCGCATCAGAATTTCCCGGCGTGTTGCAGGTGGCCTGCTTCGATACGGCTTTTCACAGTACCATTCCTCCGGTTGCCAGGCTGTGTCCCATTCCGGAAGAGTTCCGGCGTGAGGGGGTGCAGCGTTATGGTTTCCATGGCTTGTCTTATGAATATCTGCTTGGCGAACTGCATGCGCAGGATGAGCAGCTTGCCCGGAAAGGACGGGTGATTCTGGCGCATCTCGGGCACGGAGCGAGTATGGCGGCTGTGCTCGATGGGCGCAGCATCGAGACGACGATGGGTTTTTCACCTGCAGGCGGTCTGGTGATGAGCACACGGACGGGTGATCTCGATCCGGGAGTGGTGGTGTATCTGTTGCAGCAGGGCCTTCTTGATGCGGCAGGTCTCAGAGATATGGTGAACAGAAAGTCGGGTCTGCTCGGCGTGTCCGGAGTGAGTGACGACATGCGCGATCTGCTCGATGCGGAGAAGAGCGACGAACGGGCGCAGCTGGCCGTTGAGCTGTTCTGCTACAGCGCGCGCAAGCACATCGGAGCTCTTGCGGCAGCGCTTGGGGGGCTCGACATGATTGTTTTTACGGGCGGCATCGGGCTGCACTCGCCCGATATTCGCGAGCGAATCTGTTCGGGTCTCGGTTTTTTGGGTATCAGGCTCGACACGGAGAGAAACGGGAACAACGCAGCAATCATTTCACAGGATAAGAGTTCTGTTGTCGTCAGGGTGATGGAGACCAATGAAGAGGTGACGATTGTGAGGGAGACCAGACGCCTTCTTGAAGCGGGTTGATTTCATTTCCGTGTATCTGTTCGCGCAACCCGATAACCGCGTTGGGCGGTGCTGGTGCGATCCGGATACAGAAACCAAAGAAAATAATCATGACACATACCAATACTTCGCTGTCTGAACGTGAACTTGAACTGATGCATGGCTGGTGGAGGGCGGCCAACTATCTTTCGGTCGGGCAGATCTACCTGATGAACAATCCTCTTCTCAAGGAACCTCTTTCAAAAGAACACATCAAGCCCCGTCTGCTTGGGCACTGGGGCACAACTCCGGGCCTCAATTTCCTCTATGTGCATCTGAACCGCATCATCCGGAACCGCGACCTCGACATCGTCTATATCGCCGGACCGGGGCATGGGGGACCTGCGCTGGTGGCGAACGTCTGGATGGAGGGCACTTACAGCGAGTACTATCCAGACGTGTCGTTCGACGAGGCTGGCATGAAGCGATTGTTCCGGCAGTTTTCCTTTCCCGGAGGCATTCCGAGCCATGTGGCTCCGGAGACTCCCGGTTCGATCCACGAGGGGGGTGAACTCGGTTATGCGTTATCGCACGCTTTCGGGGCGGTGTTTGACAATCCCGACCTGATTACGGCCTGTGTTGTAGGCGACGGGGAGGCTGAGACGGGGCCTCTGGCTACGGCATGGCACAGCAACAAGTTCCTGAACCCAAAGCGCGATGGTGCGGTGCTGCCGATACTGCATCTGAACGGGTACAAAATCGCCAACCCGACAGTGCTGGCCCGTATTTCGCATGAGGAGCTTGAACAGCTCATGTTTGGTTACGGTTACAGGCCGTATTTCGTCGAGGGAGACGATCCGGTGACGATGCATGGCGAGATGGCCGCCGTCATGGATCGCTGTTTCGACGAGATCGCTGCAATTCAGCGACAGGCCAGAGAGGAAGGCGTGACCGAGCGCCCCCGATGGCCGATGATCGTGTTCCGTTCGCCGAAGGGGTGGACAGGACCGAAAGTGGTTGACGGCAAGCCTGCCGAGGGGAACTGGCGTTCGCATCAGGTGCCATTCAGTACGGTGCGCGACAATCCGGAGCACATGGCTTTGCTTGAATCGTGGCTGAAGAGCTACCGGGCTGAGGAGCTGTTTTCGCCTGAAGGGGTGCTTCTTCCGGAGTTGCAGGCGCTGGCTCCGAAAGGACAGAAGCGCATGGGCGACAATCCGCACGCCAATGGCGGTCTTTTGCTCAGGGAACTGCGTATGCCCGATTTCCGCGACTATGCACTCGATGTCCCGTCGCCGGGTTCGGTGGAGGCCGAAGCGCCGAAGCCGATGGCCCGATTCCTGCGCGACATCATGAAGCTCAACGAGAAAACGGCCAACTTCCGGGTTTTCGGGCCGGACGAGACCGCGTCGAACCGTCTCGGTGATCTGTTTGAGGAGACCGATCGTGCCTGGATGGCCCGGACCCTGCCGTCCGACGATCATCTCTCTCCGGATGGCCGGGTGATGGAGATTCTCTCCGAGCATACCTGTCAGGGGTGGCTGGAAGGGTACCTGCTGACCGGTCGCCACGGCTTTTTTTCCTGTTACGAGGCGTTCATTCATATCATCGATTCGATGTTCAACCAGCACGCCAAGTGGCTCAAGGTGACCGACAGCGAAATTCCGTGGCGGAGGCCCATCGCATCGCTCAACTATTTCCTGACCTCGCACGTCTGGCGGCAGGATCACAATGGCTTCTCGCATCAGGATCCGGGGTTCATCGACCATGTGGTGAACAAGAAAGCCGAGGTGGTCCGTGTCTACCTGCCACCGGATGCCAATACGCTGCTGTCAGTCACGGACCACTGCCTCCGGTCGCGCAACTACATCAACGTGATCGTGGCGGGAAAACAGCCTTCGTGGCAGTGGCTCGACATGGAGTCCTCCATCAGGCACTGTACCCGTGGTATCGGTGTCTGGGATTGGGCATCGAACGATACCGGGGAAGGGCCGCCCGACGTGGTGATGGCCTGCGCCGGGGATGTGCCGACGCTTGAAACGCTTGCTGCCGTCAAGATTCTTCGTAACCTTTCGCCCGAGCTGAAGATCAGGGTTGTCAACGTGGTGGATCTGATGACTCTTCAGCCAAAGGAGGAGCACCCTCATGGCCTCGACGACCGGGAGTTCGACGATATGTTCACGACCGACAGGCCGATCATCTTTGCCTATCACGGATATCCCTGGCTGATACACCGCCTCACTTACCGGCGAACCAATCACGGCAACATGCACGTGCGCGGCTACAAGGAGGAGGGGACGACCACCACGCCCTTCGATATGGTGGTGATGAACGACCTTGACCGCTTCCACCTGGCAGCCGACGTGGTCAACCGTGTAGAGTGCCTGAAGCCTAAAGCCGCTTACATCAGGCAATATGTTCGCGACCGCCTGACCGAGCATAAGGAGTACATCACAAAGTATGGCGAAGACATGCCGGAGGTACGTGACTGGAGGTGGGTGGATTGATGTGCAGATTCATTTTTCAGGGTTCAGTACCTCTTTTCAGAATGGACAGGCTATTGGCCGGGAACCCGGAACGGAGAGCAGACATGCCAGGGGGAGAGGGTCCGGGTGTTCCGGGAGCGCTGCATCATGTGATGGTTCGGCGGATCGAGCGAAGGGCGATGGCTCCTGCCGATGCATAAATAATCGTGGCGCCTTTATTTGTTGCAACGGGTAGTGACAGTTGTGCTGTTTATGTGTATGTATAGGCCTGCAGATATTGAAAAGATGCAAACACGAGCATGCAGTTACTTTTTCGCGAATCGATCTTAAGTATAACAAACCATGGCTATTGACACCACTGAACAGAAGACGGGAAATCAACTTCATCTGGCTTATGAAAAAGGGAAACGGTTTTTTGAGAGGCTTTTGAATCGTCCCGCCGATAACAGCGCCCCAAAACAACCGAAAGAGAAGGCAAGCGGACCAGAGCCGTGCGATGATGGAGAAACGATCAAATGGCCGCTTCCGGAAAAAAAACAGGTCTGACGGCCAGGCTCGTACCTGCTGTCGATATGGTCGCTTCAGGAGCCGAATCCGGGCCTGTGTTTCGTGAACAGTTTCTTCGGCTCCGGAGGATCGGTATATTGGCAGGAAAGGGTGTGTCAATGGGCAGACCCGATTGCAAGAAAATCCTGAAAAAAGATGGCCCCCATATTCGAATTTCTGAAAACAAACCGCCGTATACTGGCCACGGCGGGAATATGCCTGTTCCTCTGTGCGGGTTTTGTGGAATTGACGGAATTTTTATGGGTTTCCGGGCAGATGTTCGGCGACAACATCCCGCTTGAGCTCATGGTGCTGGTGCTGCTGCTCTCGATTCCGCTCTCGCTGTTCTTCGCCATTTTCCATGTCATTCACCTGACCCTTACGGGAGCTTCGAGAAACCTGCAGATGGGGAGCGTGCTGCTGTCGTATGTGGCCGTTATCGTGGTGTTTTCGGGTTTTTTTTATTTCCAGTGTTCGATCGGGGACCTGAACGAATCGACGGCGGAGTACCGGTATTACGAGAAGCTTCGCACTCCGGCAATGCAGGCCTCCGTGAAACGGTACGGCGAGGCTTTGCGGCGTACGGCGTCCGTGCGGGCCTTTCAGGGCATTGCTCCCTCCATGTGGCGTGGCATAGGCGACAAGGTCACCGGATGGCCGGACGGTGCCGGTGCGCCGCCGATTGAAAAACTTATGGAGGCAAGCCGCACTCCCCTGAACAAAGTGATTTCGTTCAACCACGAGGCGAAGGTTCCGGTTTTTCTGGACTGCCTCTACTTCAGCGCGGTCACCATTACCTCGACCGGATTCGGCGACATCATCCCTCTGGGCCGATTTTCAAAGATTCTCGTCGTCATCGAATCGGTATCGGGAGTTCTGCTGGTGGCCATAGGCATCGCCATCGCCCTTGGAGGGCTCGGCTCCGGAACCTCCTCCGCTGCCGCTCCGCCGAGCGGGCATGAGGAAGGGGAGAACCGGTAGCATGAAAATTCTCCATACCTCCGACTGGCATCTGGGCCGCACGCTCTACGGCAGAAGCCGCTACGACGAATTTTCGGCCTTTCTCGACTGGCTCTACCGGCTGATCGAAACGGAAAAGATCGACGCCCTGCTCGTCGCCGGCGACGTGTTCGACAGTTCCGTGCCCGGCAGCCGCTCCCAGGAGCTCTATTACGGATTTCTCAACCGCGTGGCCCGCTCCCCGGCCTGCCGCCACGTGGTGATCATAGCCGGAAACCACGATTCCCCCTCGTTTCTCGACGCTCCGAAAGCCCTGCTTCGCGCCCTCGACGTGCATGTCGTCGGCTCGCCGGGCGACGATCCCATGGACGAGGTGGTGGTGCTCCGCGACAAGCGGGGGAAGGCAGAAGCCATTGTCTCTGCGGTGCCGCACCTGCGCGACCGCAACATCCGCAGCGTCGGGCCGGGTGAGACCATGGAGGAGAAGAACCGGAAACTGATCGAAGGGATCGAGCGCCACTACCGGGAGGTCTGCACCGCGGCGGAACAGCGGCGACTGCAGGAGGGAGGCTTTCTGCCCCTGATCGCCATGGGTCACCTCTTCACGGCGGACGGCGCCACCGTGGAAGGAGACGGGGTGCGCGAGATCTACATTGGCTCGCTGGCTCACGTCAGCGCCTCGGTCTTTCCCGAAGGGATCGACTACCTCGCTCTCGGCCATCTGCACGTTCCGCAGACCGTAGCGGGACAGGAGCACCTGCGCTACAGCGGTTCGCC
Organism: Chlorobium sp.; assembly: GCF_049593655.1. NCBI lineage: Bacteria > Pseudomonadati > Chlorobiota > Chlorobiia > Chlorobiales > Chlorobiaceae > Chlorobium > Chlorobium sp. Next base: position 7,221 of record NZ_JBAWHG010000039.1, on the reverse strand, counting down.
CATTCCCATGGGGTTCGGCGAGGCCGGGCAGCAGAAACAGGTGGTGATCGTGGAGTTCACGGAGGGCCGGCGGACAATACGTCCGGTGCCGGTGCCCTGCTTCCAGCCGCTCGAACGGATCGGCGGCACACTGGAGGACATCCTTTCCCGCATATACGGGCTGAAGGCTTCCCGGAGCACCGCATGGCTGGAGATCGAGTACACCGGAGAGGAGCTGCCGGGCGATCTCCGGAGCCTGCTCGAAGAGGCCGTAAAAGGCTCCCTGCTTGAAATCCGCAGGATCAGGAACAGCCGGGCCGCATCGCTCGCCATCGGGCAGATGTCGGAAGATGAGTCGCTCCAGGAACTCGGCGAACTCGACGTTTTCCAGCGCCGCCTCGACGCGGCCAAGGTTCCCGAGGCCCAGCGTTCCTCTCTCCTGCAGGCCTATCAGGAGATCCTCAACTCGATCCATGAGGGCGACGAAGCGGCGGATTCGACCCGATAGCCGCGCGTACCCCGTTCAGGGCAGCCCGAACCCGGCTTCCCGAAAACCTGAAAATCCTTTCCGATCAGCCACGACGCGCCATGTGCGTCATCCCTGAAGGTGTCTGCGGCTGAACATCCCGAACGGGATTATCGGCGAAACTGAAAACAAAAATAGGCGTTCCCGCTTTTTTCCGTACATTCCGGCGCTGTCATGTTCCTCCATCCGGCTTGTGTCATACGACAGGCCGCCAGCTTCAGCTCTCTTATTTCATTATCATCAGGATACAGGTTTTCATACATATGAGTTATTCAAAAAAATCTCTCGATCTGCATCGCCAGGCGCGAGGCAAAATCGAAATACGATCCAAAGTCAGTCTGAAAAACAAGGAGGACATGTCTTCCGCGTACACTCCCGGAGTTGCGGCTGTGTGCAAGGCGATCGCCGAAGACAAGCGCAACTCCTTCATCCTGACCAATCGCGCCAGTCAGGTGGCTATCGTTTCCGACGGAACGGCCATTCTGGGTCTCGGAGACCTCGGGCCGGAGGCGGCAATGCCTGTAATGGAGGGCAAGTCCATTATTTTCAAGGAGTTCGCCGGTATCGACGCATTCCCTTTGTGCATAAATTCCACCGATGTCGACGATATCGTCAAGTTCTGCATGCTCATCGAACCGAGTTTTGCCGGCATCAACCTTGAAGATATCTCATCTCCAAGATGCTTCGAAATTTTCGAACAGCTCGAAAAGGCGCTCTCCATTCCGGTTTTTCATGACGATCAGGATGGAACCGCAATCGTTACCCTGGCGGCCATCATCAATGCCTGCCGCGTCACCGGGAGGGAGATCGGGAAGCTTCATGTGGTGGTCAACGGCGCCGGTGCAGCCGGCATTGCCATTGCCCGGCTGCTGATTCATGCCTGTGTCGGAGAGGTGGTTCTCGTCGATACCAAAGGGTCGCTCTATGACGGACGTCCCGGCATGAACCCCATAAAGCAGGATATTGCCGAAAGAAGCAACAGGCTGAAGCATAAGGGCGACCTGCAAAGCGCGCTGATCGGAGCCGACGTTTTTGTTGGCGTTTCCGTAGGCAACATCGTAACGGAGGAGATGGTTGCAGGCATGAACCCCTCTCCCTTCATTTTCGCGATGGCCAACCCCACACCGGAAATCATGCCTGAAGCTGCCTTCAGGGCCGGGGCGTGCATCGTTGGAACCGGCCGTTCGGATATGCCCAACCAGGTCAATAACGCGCTTGTGTTTCCGGGTCTTTTCAAGGGGCTGCTGGAGAGCGGCATAAGAAAGATCACGCCGGAGATGAAAATCGCCGTCGCCGACGCGATAGCCCGCTCGATCGTTCCGACGGCGGATAACCTGATGCCGACCACCTTCGACAAACAGGTCGTGGACAATATCGTAAAGGTTCTTGCCGGTATGGCCTCGAACTGAACGCGTTCCGACCGGAAGCTCCCGACAGGTCCGGTCGGCAACTGCCGCGACGAATGCGGATTTCTCTTTCAGGCCGGGGTGACTCCCGGCTTTTTTTATGCCTGAAAGCCCGGTTTTGCAGGGGAGTCCGAAATTTCAGGCTTCCGGGATGTTATCCGTTGCGGCGGTGCGTGGCGGAATCACTATTATTCCGTTATGTTGTCGCCGTCACCGCATCGAGCCCCGTTTTATCGTGATCGACAAGGTTTTTGCATTCAGGAAAGTGATGTTTCAACAAGCATGATGCACCCTGACCTCTTCACCGTCTCGACCATAGCCGGCATTCGCCTCCGGAACCGGCTGCTGCGTTCGGGAGCGGCGCCATCGACTGCATCTGCATGTCGCGCCCCTTCATTATCGAGCCGGATATCGTCCGCAAACTGCAGGATGGCCGCCCGGACGGCTTCCCGCTGCATCAACTGCAACTACTGCGCCATCATGATCGAGCAGGGGCCGCTCAGGTGCCGGTACGGAAAGCTGCCGAAGCGGTAAGGGGCTTATGGCAGTTGCCGCAGGGAGGGTTTTGTCTCTGAAGAGCCGTATTTTAAATTATTTAGGCCACCATTTCCCGAGGGGGCGGAAGCACCGGTATGAAAATTCTCTCGTTACGCTTTAAAAACCTGAACTCTCTTGCAGGAGAGTGGTCTGTGGACTTTACCGCTCCGGAGTACGTCTCGGACGGTATTTTCGCCATTACCGGGCCGACAGGCTCCGGCAAGACCACCATTCTCGATGCGGTTTCGCTTGCCCTGTACGGTCAGACCCCCCGTCTCGAAAAGGTCAACGCAGGCGGCAATGAAATCATGACGCGGCACACCGGGGAGTGTTTTGCCGAAGTGGTGTTCGAAACCGGAGCGGGCCGCTACCGGTGCCACTGGTCGCAGCACCGCGCCCGCAGAAGCCCGCAGGGTTCCCTGCAGGCCCAGAAGCACGAAATTTCCGACGAGTCGACCGGCAGGATCATCGAATCGAAACTGCAGGATACCCTTCTGGCGGTTGTGGAGCGTACGGGAATGGATTTCGAACAGTTCACCCGGTCCATGCTGCTTGCCCAGGGCGGATTTACGGCCTTCCTGCAGGCACAGCCCGATGAGCGCGCTCCGGTTCTGGAGCAGATCACCGGTACGGAGATCTATTCGGTCATATCGGTTAAGGTGCACGAACGAAACCGCATGGAGCAGCAGAAACTCGACCTGCTCAGGGATGAATGTTCCGGCATTCTTCTCCTGGGCGACGAGGAACTTGCCGCAACCGAATCCTCCCTGAAGGAGAGGGTGGCGGAGGAAGCCGCCCTGGCCGGCCTGCAGAGCCAGGCCGAGGAGGCTCTCCGGTGGCTCGGGCAGATTGCCGTCATGAGAGCCGAGCTGGCGGCGATGGAGGGGGAGTTCCAGACGCTCCGAAGCCGGGAGGAGCTGTTTCGCCCCGAACGGCAGCGACTGGAAAACGCCATCAGGGCGGCACGTTTCGAACCGGCATATACGGTTATCCGTCAGCTCCGGGAGCTTCAGGAGCGTGAGCTTCAGGAGAAAAATACGGCGGAGTTGGAGCTGGCCCGGTCGAAAACGGTTTTTGAGGAGCGTTCCGGAGCGTTCCGCGAAGCGGAAGCGAAGTTGCAGCACCTCAGGGAGCAGGAGCGGGCGTTATGGGGAGTTGTGCGCGAGGTCAGGGCGCTTGACCTGCGGATTGCCGCAGGGGGGGATCGATGCCGTCAGGCAGGGTACGATCTCGGTGTGCTGCAGAAAAGGATTGCCGATTCGCAAGCTCAGTTTGCCGTCGGGGAGCGGGAGCTGGTGCAGGTGCGGAAAACGTTCGGGGATGCCGGGCGGTATCTTTCGGAACATGAGGCCGACAGCGCGCTTGCGGCTTCTCTGAGCGGCATGGGGGAGAGGGTTCGGCAGTGGCAGGAGGCCGGGGCCGGGGAGCAGGATGCCCGCAGGGCATTCGAAGAGGCCTCCGAACGGCGTGAAAGGGCCGCAATCGCCCTGCGGGAGCTGAATCCGGCGACAGCTGCGGCCGGGGATGATTTCCGGAACTGCCAGAACCTCCGCAAGGAGCTTGCCGGGCAGCTTGAGGAGCTTCTCGGAGGAAGGAGTCCTGGCCAGCTGCGTTCGGAGGCCGAAGGCGTGCAGGAACGGATCCGGGATCTTGAAGCCCTCCAGGCGAGACTGGTGCAGCTTGTGGGCATCCGTGCCCGCACCGGGGAGGTTTCGCAGGCTCTCGGCGACGCCGAGACGGAACTGAAGGGAATCACCCTTGAACTCGGCAGGCTCGCACAGCTTCAGGGCAAGGAGGAGGCAGTTGTCGAAGTGCTGCAGCGGGAGGCGGAGCTGCAGGGGAAAATCAGGGCGCTCGAAGATGAGCGGCGGATGCTGCAGGAGGGTCTGCCCTGTCCGCTTTGCGGTTCGCTGCACCACCCCTTTGCCGGAGATGAGCTGTCCGGTAAGGAGGGGGCATCCGATGCGCTTCGTCAGGCCCGTCTCTCTTTGCAGGAGAGAACGCAGGAAATTACCCTGCTGCGTATCGCCGGGGCACGCCTGGAGACCGGGTGCCGGCAGTTCGCCGAGCAGAGGGGCCAGCTGCAGAAAACCGCTGAAGCGGAGCTGGAGTGGTGCCGAAAGTTTGCCGAAGCGCTTTCGATCGGGGATGCGCCGTCGGAGGAGAGTGTCGGGGAGGCGCTTTCCTCCCTTCGTCTCCTTGCCGCAAAGCGTTTCGAGGCTCTTGCCGAAGCCGAACGGATCGATGCGGCCAATGCTGCGGCTGCGGAGGATGAAAAAAATCTGCAGCAGCGTCTGACGGAGGCTTTGCGCCGACAGGAGGGTGCCGCCTACGCGCTGAAAACAGCTGAAGAGGATGCCGCGAGGGCAGGAGAGGGTGCAGCCGCCGCCCTGGAAAAATGCAGGCGCATCGGGGATGTTCTGAATCGGGAGCTTGCGCTTTACACCGGTGATGCCGCCGGGCAGCCCTACACCGAAACGCTCGGCAGGCTGCACTTGCGCATGGAGCGCTGGCAGGAGGCCCATGCCCGGAAAGTCGAGGCCGGGCAGCGAATCACGGTTCTGGAGGGGAGCCTTGCCCTGCAGCAGGAGCTGCTGAACACCATGCGTGAGGATTGCCGGCAGAAGGAAGCGGCCCTTGCCGCCGAACGGGAGGCTTTTTCAGCCTTGCAGGGGGAGCGCGCCCTGTTGTTCGGAGCGAAAAATCCCGATGAGGAGGAGCGGCGCACGGCAGAGGCGCTGCAATGCGGCGAAAGGGCGCTCGAAGAGGCCCGAAGCGCTCGGGACAAGGCTTCGCAGCAGATCGTGACGCTTTCGGAGAGGGTTGCCATGCTTGCCGCCACCTCAGGAGAACGGGAATCGGCGATTTCGGATAAGCAGGCGGCGCTTTTGCGTGAGCTTTCCGCCGGCAGCTTTGACAACCTTGAGCGTTTTCTTTCGGCACGGCTCGACAGACCTCAGCTCGACGAGCTTGAAAAAGAGGCCACGCTGCTTGCCGCAAGAGGTCTCGAACTCGAAACCCTGCAGGGGGAGCGGAAGAAGAAGCTCCTTCTGGAGGAAGAGCGGGCTCTTTCGGACAGCTCTCCGGAAACGCTGCAGGAGGAGCTCGAACGGCTTGCCGGAAGTCTCGGCTCGCTCCGTTCCGATATTGCCGCCATGAAGCTCCGCCTGCATGACCATGAGAGCGGGGTTCTCCGGCTGCGCGAAAAAACCGCGGCCCTTGCCGCCCAGGAGAGCGAGTGCGCCAGGTGGTCGACCTTGCACGAGCTTGTCGGATCCTCCGACGGCAAGAGGTTCCGGAACTTCGCGCAGGGGCTTACCTTCGAGATCATGATCGGCCACGCCAACCGCCAGCTTGCCGTCATGACCGACCGCTATCTGCTTGTACGCTCTTCCGTGCATCCGCTTGGTCTCGATGTGATCGACACCTGGCAGGCCGGCGAGGTGCGTTCCACGAAGAACCTCTCCGGAGGTGAGAGCTTTATCGTCAGTCTGGCGCTTGCGCTCGGTCTTTCGCAGATGTCGAGCCGGAACGTCCGGGTCGATTCGCTCTTTCTCGACGAAGGGTTCGGCACGCTCGACGAGGAATCGCTCGACACCGCCCTGCAGACCCTCTCCGGGCTCAGGCAGAACGGCAAGGTTATCGGCATCATCTCGCATGTTCCGGCCCTGAAGGAGCGAATTGCCGTCCGAATCCGGGTGCATCCCGTTTCCGGAGGCCGAAGCCGGCTTTCAGGCCCCGGTGTGAGCGGAGGTGGCGGATAGGGCGTTCCGGAGGTTTATCAATCGGGAGGTGAACACAATGAAGACGAAAAGAAAACGGCAGGCATCTTTTTTTGCGTCGCTCTGGACAGGGGCGTTTTTCCTGAATTTTTTCTGGGAGTCACTGCACGGGCTCCTCTACCTGGATCACCCGGCAATGGCCGCTGCAGGCTATGTGCCCATGATGCTTGAAATGGCCGTTTATGACGCCTTTGCGGTTTCCGGCATCTACCTGCTCGTTTCGCTGCTGTGCCGTACCCTGCTGTGGAAGATCACCATCCGCAATGTTGCGGTGTTCGCTTTTGCCGCTCTCTGTGCGGCATTCTCGACAGAGTACACCGCACTGCACCTTCTGCATGCATGGTTCTACCTGCCCTCCATGCCGACGGTTTTCGGGGTCGGGCTTCCGCCGCTTCTGCAGCTTGCCGTTACGGGTGTTGCGGCAATCTCTGCAGCAGGAAGGCTATCCTCCGTCGATGCCGCCTAATCGTCATGGTTACCGGATTGCGCGCCTCTGTGACATTTTATGCAGTTGTCGTACCGGTAGATCCCTTCCTTGCGGTGCTCGCCGGCAATGTTCGCCGGCGAATGCTCGTGACAATTGTAACAGGTATATGTTTTATAACCGGATGGACCGGGATGGCAGGTTCTGCAGCTTGCCCTGTGATCCCTGTCAAGCGGAAAATACCGGTTATGATCGAAGGTCGCCGGTTTCCATTGTTTCGTGCCGTGGCATGCGCCGCAGCTCGCCGTCGCTGCGTTCAGGTGGAGGTTGTCGTTCGGTTTTTCCGTCCTGTGGCAGGAGATGCACTGCCTGCCCGACGAGGCGGCGAACCTCCTGTGATCGAAGGTTGCGGGTTTCCATTGTTTCGTGCCGTGGCATGCGCCGCAGCTCGCCGTCGCTGCGTTCAGGTGAAGGTTGTCGTTCGGTTTTTCCGTTTTGTGGCAGGAGATGCACTGCCTGCCCGACGAGGCGGCGAACCTCCTGTGATCGAAGGTCGCGGGTTTCCAT
>NZ_JBAWHG010000038.1:0-13566 GCF_049593655.1 Chlorobium sp. | reverse complement strand
CTCTAACTGAACGCTTTTCCCTTTTTTAGGTAAAATATCGTTCATCTTATTGATAAATTTTTTCCACTTATTACCATCTTCATCAAGACAAGACCTCTGAATGGCCATGACAGTAAACATCTGTTGGGCAAACAGTTTCTCCCCGTTTTCGTCAAACCATTGATGATGTTTGTGCGAACGCTTACCTTTTGCATTTTTCGGGTTCCTTTGCTGAAATTCTTCTTTTAATCCAGGTAGAAGTCGTTCATAAATGAGGTCATTGGTATAATGAGCAACCACACTGTAACGATTTTTTGCCATTCCTGGCCATTCCCAACCCTTAAGTGCATAGATATTTTCATAAAACTCATCGGGGAAACGTTTGAACCAGGAGGCTAAATCTTTCCGCAAAATTTGATCAAAATAAGTCTTAAGGCCATCAGCTGGTCTTATTTTTTGATAGCCTGTTGCTTCATCAATTAAGGCTGTGATCCCTACCTTAGCAAAAGCACGAAGAACAATTTCGCACTGCTCGGCGATAATTTTTTGTCGAGTACTCATCTCGTTAGCCATTACACGTCTGGCTTCTAACATACCCTCACAAATATCAGCAAGCATATCGGCGTTATGTCCATTTATCATGCGTCCTTGCCATCTGGCTTTTATCGGCAAAAAGTGGTCAGGGCTTTTATCCTTAAAAATTAAAGGCTGGAGTTTTTTGTTTTTCAATAAACGTGTCATTCTGGACCCTGGTTTCTGGCCACTTTCTGGTAAGGTTTCATCGACAAGACGAAGGGCTTCTTGCATTCCACGCCCAGAAATAAGGCGCTGGCCATCGTGAGTGACATAACAAGGAATTGAAACTGGTCCCAGTGCAAGTGTGCCCTCGCAAATTATTTCGGGGGCTTCCACTTTCCATCTAGCCTCTGCACCCTGCTTGGCAATTGCAGACCGTTCTTCTGCAGTAAGAGCCTCGGCCCTGGCTATACCGCCGTTTTTGGGTTTTTCATCTAATGACATAGTGCTTGAATTTTTTTTGTTTATGCTTGTCATTATATAGTAATTGCAAGCATAAAAAGCAAAAATTATTTTGCTTGCGATTATAAGCGCCTAAGTGATGATAGGGGATGTTAACTCGTAACAAAAAATCTGGTCGGCATTATTTGCGGGATGCGAATGCCGCACAGGTACGCTTATCAGTATATTCAGTATTGACGAGGGTCATTGGATTAACTCAAACAGTTAAGAGAGGGAGTGCATAATGAAAAAGGAGTGCGGCACGTGCGGCGGAACCGGCAAGGTTCTGGTGGAATGCAGTAAATGCAGCGGTACCGGGCAGGTAAACGGAAAGGACTGCAAGAAATGCTATACGCAGGGTCAGGTTGTCGAGAAGTGTGGCGCCTGCAATGGTACCGGTGATGGCGATGAGGAGGAATAAACGGAGGCTTTTCAGGCATTTCGGTGGTAAATCACGAGGTCGTTCTCGTCCTATACCAGTTCCGCTGTGTGCTGCAGCTCCCACATTCTCCGGTACAGCCCGCTTCCCTGCATGAGATCCTCGTGGCGGCCCTGTGCCACAATTTTTCCTTTGTCGAGCACGACGATGGCGTCGTACTGATCCATCGCCTTGAGGCGGTGGGTTATGGTGATCATGGTTTTACCCTTGCCGAGGGCTGCGAGGGTTTCGGTTACCTCTTTTTCGGTGATGCCGTCGAGGTTCGCGGTGGCTTCGTCGAGAATCATGACCGGAGCGTTCTGCAGCACCATGCGGGCGATGGCCATACGCTGCCGTTCTCCTCCACTGAGTTTCATGCCGTGCTGGCCGGCCCACTCGTCGAGCTTCAGGGAGAAGTGGGCGAGTCCTGCGGCGGCGAGGGCTTTTTTCAGTTCTTCGTCAGCAGCTTCCGGTTTTGCAAGCAGCAGGTTTTCGCGGATGGTCCGGGCGAACAGGTAGGTGCGCTGCGAGACGAGAGAGATGTTGCGCCGCAGCTCTTCGGGGTCGAATCGGCCGATATCGGCGCCGCCGATGGTGAGGCTGCCTTCGGGCGTGTTCCAGAAGCGCATCAGGAGGGAAGTGATGGTCGATTTACCGGCGCCGCTCGGACCCACGATGGCGATGTGTTCTCCCGCAAGAGCCGCGAAGGAGATGCTGTCGAGGGTTTTCGCCGGGCTTTCCGGATAGCTGAAGCTGAGGTTTTCGGCCCGGATGGCAGGCTCTTCAGGGAAGGGCAGGGGAGTTGCCGGTTTGGTGGTTTCGGGCTTCGCGTCGAGAATTTCGAACAGCCGTTCTCCAGCGTGCGTGTCGGCTTCGAGGTGTTTAAGCGATGCCGGAAGCGGGAGAAAGGGTTCGAACGAAGCCATGACGGCGAGCGTGACGATCGTCAGGGAGATGCCGTTCATGCCCGGCGTGGAGATAGCCGGAATGAGCGCCCAGAGGATGGCCGCGACCGCACCGTTCATGAGCAGGCCGGTAAGCGATTCGTGCAGCCCGTCAATCAGGGCGTTTTTCCGCTGCAGTCTCAGCTTGTTCTTCTCGGCGTTGCGCATCGCTTCGAGATGTTCCGGAAGCTTGCCGTAAATCTGCAGCTCCCCGATGCCCTGAAAGAGATCGAGGGCAAGCAGCTGCTGGGAGGTTTTCTCTTTCATGATGCCGACGGAGACGCCGCGGCTGAGGCGCATGGCCAGGATCGGCACACCGATACCGGCAAGCATGTGGAAAATGAGGATCAGGAGCGATGCCTCCGGAGAGTAGGCGCCGAGGAGGAACCACATCAGTGCAGACACAAGCAGGGCGGTCAGCGGGGGAGCGAGAACCCGCGTGTAGATGTTTTCGAGGCTCTGGATGTCGTCTACAACGCGCTGCAGCAGGTCTCCGCTTCTGAAATGCATGAGGCGGGCGGGAGCAAGCGGTTCGATGGCTTCGTAGAACCAGAGGCGCAGTTTCGTGAGAATCCTGAAGGTGGTGTCGTGCGACAGCAGCCGCTCTGCGTAGCGCAGTACTCCGCGTGCAAGGCCGAAAAACCTTACGCCGACAATGCCGAGCTGCAGCGTGCTCATTGGCGGCTGCAGGGCGGCTTTGGCGATGATGTAGCCGGAGGTCATGAGCAGGCCTATGCCGCTTCCGGTTGTGGCGAACCCGATGAGCGCGGCAAGCGCCATCCACCAGAAGTAGGGTTTGACGAGAGCCGCGAGGCGAAGGATGGTTTTCATGCCGCTTTCTCCTGCTGCAGCTGCAGGGCGTCGCGGTAGAAGCCTCCGGCGGCGAGCAGTTCGGTGTGCGTTCCGCAGCGGACAAGTTTTCCCTCGTTGAGCACTATGATCTGATCAGCCGAGCGAATGGTTTCGAGCCGGTGCGCAATGATGAGGGTGGTGCGTCCTTTCATGAGCGCGGTCATGGATGCGCGAAGTGCAGCTTCGAGTTCGGGATCGGTGTGCGATGTTGGTTCGTCGAGCACCAGAAACGGGGCGTTCTTGATGAAGGCCCGGGCCAGCGCAACGCGCTGCGCCTCTCCGCCGCTCAGCCGCGCACCCTGTTCGCCGATCATGGTGTCGAGGCCATCGGGCAGGGATGCTGAAAATTCCGAGAGTCCGGTCTGTTCCAGCGCGTTCTGCAGTTCCTCCCGGGACGCCCCGGGCCGTGCCAGAAGAATGTTCTCCTTCAGGGTGGCGTTGAAGAGTGTCGGGTGCTGAGGAACCCAGGATATCGCCTCGTGCCAGCGAGCAAGCGGGATGTCGTGTATCGGGCGTCCGTCGATGGTTATGGAGCCTTCGTCGGGATTCTGAAAGCGAAGCAGCAGATTGACGAGGGTGCTTTTGCCTGCTCCGCTCGGTCCGATGACGGCCGTGGTTTTTGCTGCAGGGATGGATGCGCTGACGCCGATGATCGCCGGACGCGCCGCACCGGGATAGGTGCAGGTCACGCCGGAAAAGACGACGGTGTCTTTTCCGGCTGCAGCTCCGCAAACGGAACCTGTTTCCCGGAAGGGAGCCGGAGCCTGGTCGAGAATGGCGAAAATCTCTTTCGATGCGCTGACTCCTTCCATGCCTGCGTGGAACTTCGTGCCGAGCTGGCGGAGGGGGAGAAAAAAGTCGGGGGTGAGTACGAGCACGAAAAGGGCGTGCTGAAAGGTGAGCTGGCCGTCCAACAGGCGAAGCCCTATGCTGACGGCGATGATGGCGGTGCCGATGGTCCCGACCAGTTCGAGCGTCAGGGAAGAGAGAAAGGCGATTTTCAGGACCCGCATGGTGGCCTGGCGGAAGGTTTCGCCGGTATTTTCGATGGTGTCGCGCTGCCTCTCGCTCTCGGCGAAGAGTTTGAGGGTCGGCAGCCCCTGCAGCACGTCGAGGAAGTATCCGCTCATCCGGCTCATGGTCTTCCACTGCTTTTCGGTCATGGCGCTGGCGGATTTGCCGATCAGTATCATGAACAGCGGTATGAGCGGCGCAGAGAGGAGCAGGATGAGGCCCGAAAGCCAGTCGCCGGGAAAGATGGCCGCAAGTATGAGGAGCGGCGTGAAAAGAGCAAAAAAGATCTGCGGAATATAGCTGCTGAAGTAGGCGTCGAGAGCCTCAACACCCTGGAGCAGCGTTGTGCTGAGCCGCCCGCTCTGTACCGATCGCGTGTAGACCGGTCCGAGAGTGCCGATGGTGCCGGTCAGACGGCCGAACAGTTTTTCACGGATGGCAAGTGTTCCCCGGTTGGCCTCGCCCTGGGAGGTCCAGCCGGAGAGCATGCGAAGCGCGCTGAAGAGCGCAAAAAACCCGAAAGGATAGAGCAGGTCGCCGAGGACTTTTTTCTGCATGAAAGCGTCATCGATGAGGGTGCTGAGCCAGAAGGCCTGGCCGATCAGCATAACCGAAGAGACCGATCCGGCAACGACCGAAAGGATAAACGGCGCACGTTCTTCCTGAAGGAGCTGAAAAAGACGCCGGTCAATGTTCATGGTTCATGTTGACAGTTTCTGGTGGAAAACCGCTCTCAGTGTAAAAAATAAAACGCTTGTTTGCAACGGGATGGCTCGGGTATGAAAATACTCCGCTCTTCCTATGAGTTCCCGTGTTTCTGTCGATAGTCGATCGATCCTGTCTGTGTTCTTCCGGAGCCCCCGGAGCCGCTCGACCTGTCCGGGGCTTTTTTTCTTGCTTTCCGGGAGCCGAACCTGTCGGTTGAGCCTGTTTTGATGTGTATCTTTTACTTGTAAGGGCATCTTTTGCCGGATGCTGTTTCCTGAATTTTTCCTGACGGAGGGGTTATGGAACTGCAGTTTTACGGTGCGGCGGAGCGTGTAACCGGTTCCTGCCACATACTGAGGGTTGCCGGGCATCTGCTGCTGCTCGATTGCGGCCTGATTCAGGGATCCCCGGAAGAGGAGGCCCTGAACCGCGAGCTTTTTCCTTTCGAGCCTGCCGATGTCGATGCCGTGGTGCTCAGCCATGGTCATATCGACCATTCGGGCAGATTGCCGCTTCTGGTGAAAAGGGGTTTCAGCGGTCCGGTTTATACCCAGCATGCCACCATCGACCTGTCACTGGTGCTGCTGCTCGATTCGGCATCCCTTGCCGAGCGTGACGCGGATATCCGGCGGCGTCATGCGACGACAGGCAGGGAGCGGCATGCCGAACCGCTCTATACCCGCGAGGATGCGCAGAGGGCGGTCGCCAGAATGCGAGGCATGGAGTACGGTGAAACGAAGGAGATTCTTCCGGGAGTCAGGCTCCGTTTTCTGGACGCCGGCCATATTCTGGGTTCGGCAGTGGTGGAACTTCGCATTACCGAAGGGGGAGAGGAGCGCACGCTGGTGTTCAGCGGGGATCTCGGCCAGTATGAAAGTCCTGTGCTCAGAGACCCGGAAACACCGGAAAAGGCGGATATCCTTCTGGTCGAGAGCACCTATGGTGACCGGCTGCACCGGGATTTTCAGGGCACCGTGGCTGAACTGGGCGAAATTTTCCGGACGGCATGCCGTGAGTGCGGCAATATTCTCATTCCTGCATTTTCCATCGGGAGGAGCCAGGAGCTCCTCTACCTTTTCGCTACCTATTACAGCCAGTGGGAGCTCGACAAGTGGCAGGTCTATCTCGACAGTCCCATGGCCATCGAGGCCGGCAGGATATACTGGGGATACCCCGGTCTGCTCGACGAGGAAGCCCTTGCCTTCAGGAACAACCCCGCACTGCTTCCCCCTCTCGACAACCTTCACTTTACCGAACGGGTCGAGGCTTCCCGGAAAATCAACGACATCAGGAATGGTGCGATCATTATAGCCGGCAGCGGCATGTGCAACGGAGGAAGGATTCTGCACCACCTCAAATACAATATCCATCGTCCGGAGTGCCGGATTATCTTTACCGGCTATCAGGCTCCCGGAACGCTCGGGAGGAAGCTTGTCGGCGGAGAAAAGCAGGTTTCCATTCACGGCAGAAGCTACCGTGTTGCTGCGGGCATCCATACCATCGGGGGTTTGTCGGCTCATGGCGACCGCGCAGACATGCTTCGCTGGATGGACGGTTTCCGCAACAGGCCGGAGGTTTATGTGGTGCATGGCGACGCGGGGGTGAAAGTCTCCTTCAGGAACGCCATCGAGGAAAGGCTGCAGTTGAAGGTATCGATTCCCAAGCCTGGAGATATGGTGAAACTTTAGGTCTCTCTCCCGGTCTTTGCCGCAGTTCGACAGCTTCGTTGCGGCGGTATCCGGAAGCCCCGCATTTCCGGGTTTTCACCGGCGCCACCGGGGTGCCGCTCTTGCGGAGCCCGTGAGGCATCGCTCGGAACAATTGTTAAATAGAGGTTTCCTTTGTAGGTTTATAGCCCGAGAAGTGTTATCTCTGATTCGTTGATTACAGGATTTTACAGAGATTATGCTTTTTTCATATAACAGAAAATTATGACCATTACTACCGTACAGGAGCTTGTTCCCATTCTGCAGACCGCTATCGGTCCGATGATTCTCATTTCAGGCCTCGGTCTTCTTCTGCTGACCATGACCAACCGTCTCGGGCGCATTATCGACCGGTCGAGAGCCCTGCTCGACGACCTGGAGGAGGAGCCTGAGTCCTATATTCTGAGAATAAACCGGGAGGTCGATATCCTCTGGAAGCGGGCGCGTTACATCAGGGTGGCTATCCTGCTTGCATGCATGACCTGCCTTGGCGCTTCGATGCTGATCATTCTGCTCTTCCTTTCGGTGCTGGTCAGTCTCGATATTCCGCTGATCATGTCGGGCATTTTTATCGCAAGCATGCTCTGCCTTTCGTTTTCGCTCGTATTTTTCCTGTTCGACGTGAACCTTACCCTCGCCGCGCTGAAGATCGAGCGGGAGAGTCACAACAGGAAGCGGGTGATCATGGAGACGAAAATGCCAAAAGAGGGTATCTGGTGAATGCGGCAGGGCTCGAACCTGCGACCCTCTGCTTAAAAGGCAGATGCTCTACCGGCTGAGCTACGCATTCGGTACGGTTATCGAAGGCAATATAAGAAAAATCGATGCAAGGCTTATTCTTTCATTTTTTTAACCGCTCGGATCGTATGAAGCTGCTTGTGTTTCCGGTTCTCTGGCTGCTGCTTGCAGCTCCTCTTTTTGCCGCGTCAGCTGACGCCGCCTCTCCTGCCGGACTGGTGAAGCAGGGCGAGGAGTATTACCGGCAGGCCCGTTTCGACGAGGCGATCGGCGCCTTCAATCTTGCCATCGCTGGAGATCGCAGCTATCAGCAGGCGTATTACGCAAGGGGCAAGGCGCTTTTCGAACAGCGGAAATACGCCGAAGCCATTGCCGATTACACCGTTGCGATCGAGCTGAAAAAGGATTGCGCCCGAGCGTTCTTTCACCGGGGAGTAGCCTATGCCGCCCTGAAGGAGTTCCGGCAGGCCGTCGCTGATTTTGACCGCGCGATTGCCATCCGGGGGAAGTACGACAGGGCGTGGTACTCCCGCGGTCTGGCGAAAAATGAACTCGGCGACCCGAACGGTGCCCGTGACGATATGCAGAGAGCATCGGAACTGGGCAATGCACAGGCTGCGGAGTGGCTGACCGGCCAGCCCGTCCCGTGAATAAGCATCAGCCTACCCTCTCGGGTGGAAGGTTTTGTGCACTTCCCGTATGAACGAACGGTCGATATGGGTGTAGATCTGGGTTGCCAGGATGGAGCTGTGTCCGAGCATTTCCTGCACCGCGCGCAGGTCGGCGCCCCCTTCGAGAAGGTGGGTGGCGAAGGTGTGGCGGAGGGTGTGCGGGCTGATCTCTTTCCGGATTCCGGCAAGCCGGGCGTATTTTCTGACCATGAGATAGATCGCCATCCTTGAGAGCTTTTTTCCCCTTGCATTCAGAAAAAGGACGTCGTGAGACTCCGTCGCGACCAGTCCGATTCGCAGCTCGTTTCTGTATCGCGTTATCCACTCAATCGCCGCTTCGCCTACCGGCACCAGCCGCTCTTTCGATCCCTTGCCGAATATGCGTACGAAGCCTGCCTCGAAATAGAGATTCTGCTGCTGCAGATTGACCAGTTCGCTGACCCTCACTCCGGCAGCATAGAGGAATTCGAGAATCGCCTTGTCGCGCAGCAGGAATTTTCCCGCCGGCCGCTCCTGAAGCGGCGCGTCGAGCAGCTGCATCACCTCGTGCAGGCTGAGCACGTTCGGCAGGTTTTTCGCCTGTTTCGGCTGCTGGATGGTTTCGGCCGGGTTGGTGACGAGGTTTCGTTCGGCCAGAAGGAATTTGTGCAGCGACCGGATGGCCGAAATGTTCCGGGCCAGGGTGCTGGCTTCAAGCCCTGTTCCGTGCAGTTCGGAAATGAACCGGCGGATATCGCCGGTTTCAATGCCTTCTGGAGCCCTGTTTTCATCCTGCATGAAGAGCAGGTAGCGTGAGAGGTCGTTCCGGTAAGACGCTCTGGTATTGAGCGAGAAGTTCCGCTCGACGGAGAGGTGGTTGAGAAAGCTTTCGAGCAGGATGCTGTAGGGCGCCTTGAGGTCGTTCATGTTCAGGAGGATGTTTTGATCATCCGCTGGACAAATCCTCCATCGAAGCCCTCATTCCGACCCGGCAGCGTGAGGATGCTTCCATTCTTCGAAGCTTCCCCGGCGAAAGGTTCGGGCAGGGCGCCGCCGGATGCATCGCGTCTGAATTCCGGGTGACGGCCGAGGAATGCTTCGATCTGCAGCTCGTTTTCTTCGGGTTCGATGGAGCAGGTCGCATAGACGAGTGTACCGTTTTCGGTGAGCAGCGATGCGGCATGATCGAGCAGTTCAGCCTGCAGGCCGACGAGTTCGGCGATCATCTGCGGTGTGAGTTTCCATCGCAGTTCCGCGCGTCTTGCAAGTACGCCGGTGCCGCTGCAGGGGGCATCGAGCAGAATGCTTTCCGGCGGAGTTTCCGGCCGGAACGATCTTGCATCGGCAGCGACTGCGTCGATGATGCTGATGCCGAGTTCGCCCGAGTGTCCGGTAAGTTTCTGCAGCTTCCGGCTGTAAAGGTCCACGGCAGTGATGTTGCCCCGGTTCTGCATCAGTTCGCCGAGAAAGGTGGATTTGCCCCCCGGAGCTGCGCACAGATCGAGCACCGTGCTGCCCGCCGCCGGGTTGCAGAGCAGGCAGACCAGCCCCTGCGCAGGGTTCTGGACGGTGAGCAAGCCCTGCTTGATCGACGCTTCGAAGCCTGAGAAGTCGGTTGAAAGAAAGAAGTTTTCCAGACCGGTACGGATTATCGACGGGGTCTTTTCGGTGTCGTATTGCGCAAAAAACTCTTTTGGTGCGCATTTCAGGGCGTTGATTCTGAAACCGGTAAGCGGGGTGCGGTTGTTGTAGCCGACAATCGCCTCGGTACGCTCTTTTCCATACCTTGCGATCCAGCGTTCCAGCAGCCATTCGGGGTGCGAGGCGATAACGGCCATACGTCCGGTGCCTTCGGTCTTTCCGTGAAGATTTTCCGGAGAAGCACCCTCCGGGGTGATGTTGCGCAGCACCGCGTTTGCGAGCCGGGCCATCCGTTCTCCCTTGTATTTCCGGGCAAGCGCGACGGATTCGCTGACCGCGGCCCATTGCGGTATGCGGTCGAGGTAGATCAGCTGGTAGGCGCCTATCCGCAGGATGTTTTTCAGAACCGATGCGGCTTTTTCGTAGCGGTGCAGGTAGAACCTGCCGATTACGGCGTCGAGCGTCATGCGTCGGCGCAGTACGCCGTTGACGAGTTCGGTGGCCAGGGCGCGGTCGCTGCGGCCGAGTGACGAGTTGTCGAGAAGCTCGTGCAGGATGGTCCCTGATTTTTTTTCTCCCTGTTCAACGTTCTGCAGGACTTTCAGCGCAAGTTCTCTTGATGTCATGTGTGGGTGTACCTCTTTTAATGATGCAATTTGTAAAATAACGATTGCTGTTGTAGATTGACTACAATTATTTGAAATGTTCTTTGTAGCATTTTACGCTATCATCGAGAAAGGTGGAGGGACTGGCCCTGAGAAGCCTTGGCAACCGTCACAGCGCGTGATTGGTGCCAATTCCATCCCGGACTGCGAGCCGGGAGAGATGATGGTATGTCTGCCATTCTGCACGTTCATACCTCTCTTTTAACCCTGACGGTTACGGTTTCCCCGGTTTTTCAACTCCTGTTCCACTCTGGTAGCGGCAATTTTCATCAGTCGTTTATCATGAGTCAAGCAACGCCTCCATACCGCTTTGAAACCCTGCAGGTCCATGCCGGTCAGCAGCCGGACCCGACGACGAAGTCGCGCGCGGTGCCTATCTATCAGACCACATCCTACAGTTTCGACAGTGCGGCGCACGGAGCCGATCTGTTCGCCCTGAAAAAGTTCGGCAACATCTATACCCGCCTCATGAACCCGACAACCGACGTCTTCGAGCAGCGTGTGGCCGCGCTCGAAGGGGGCAAGGCCGCTCTTGCCGTGGCCAGCGGGCATTCGGCGCAGTTCATAGCCCTGACGAGCCTGTGCGAAGCCGGGGACAACATCGTTTCTTCAAGCTACCTTTACGGAGGCACCTACAACCAGTTCAAGGTCGCTTTCGGGCGTCTCGGCATAACGGTGAAGTTTGTTGACGGCAACGATCCTTCGGCATTCCGTGAAGCCGTCGATGAACGCACCAAGGCGCTCTATCTTGAATCTATCGGCAACCCTGCCTTTTACGTGCCGGATTTCGAGGCGGTTGCCGGAGTCGCCCGCCAGTGCGGTATTCCGCTGGTGGTGGACAACACCTTCGGCTGCTGCGGTTATCTCTGCCGTCCGCTCCGCTACGGGGCTTCGATCGTGGTCGAGTCGGCCACCAAGTGGATCGGCGGTCACGGCACCTCGATGGGCGGAGTGATCGTCGATGGCGGAACCTTCGATTGGGGGAACGGGAAATTTCCGATGCTCAGCGAGCCTTCGGAAGGGTATCACGGCCTCAAGTTTCTCGACACGTTCGGTGATCTTGCCTTTATCATCAAGGCGAGGGTGGAAGGGCTGCGCGATTTCGGCCCGGCAATCAGTCCGTTCAATTCGTTCCTGCTCCTGCAGGGACTTGAAACGCTCTCCCTTCGTGTACAGCGTCATGCCGACAACACTGTCGAGCTTGCCCGATGGCTTGACGGACATCCGGCGGTCGCATGGGTGACCTATCCCGGTCTCGAAGCGCATCCCACGCACGCCCAGGCAGTAAAATATCTTACCAACGGGTTCGGGTGTGTGCTCTCCTTCGGGGTCAGGGGTGGCTACGATCCGGCCGTCCGGTTCATCGACAGCGTGAAGCTCTCCAGCCATCTGGCCAACGTGGGCGATGCGAAAACCCTCGTGATCCATCCGGCATCGACAACCCATCAGCAGATGGGGCCCGAAGAGCAGGCAGCCGCGGGAGTTTCGCTCGACATGGTGCGGGTTTCGGTCGGCATAGAGCATATCGACGATATAAAGGCTGATTTTGAACAGGCATTTGCAACATTGAACTGATACCGATGAGGGATTACAGGGAGCTCATTTCAAAAGAGACACGCTATTTTGATTCGCAGGAGCCGTTTGCAACCGAACTCGGCGGCGTTCTGCCGGGGTTGCGCATGGCATACAGGACATGGGGAACGCTTAATGCAGAGAAAAACAATGTCATCCTCATCTGTCACGCCCTGACGGGTTCGGCCGACGCCGATGTCTGGTGGGATGGGATGTTTGCCGAAGGAGGAGCTTTCGACGAGCGGAACGACTTCATCATCTGCAGCAATGTGCTGGGAAGCTGTTACGGTTCAACAGGTCCATTGTCTCTCAATCCGCTGACGGGTCGTCATTACGGACCCGATTTTCCAGCCATTACCGTTCGCGACATGGTGCATGCCCAGAGGCTGCTGCTCTCCGGGCTCGGGATCGACAGCATCCGGCTCGTTGTAGGGGCTTCGCTTGGGGGCATGCAGGTGCTCGAATGGGGATTTCTTTATCCTGAAATGGTTCGGGCACTCATGCCGATGGGAGTTTCCGGCCGACACTCTTCATGGTGCATTGCCCAGAGCGAGGCGCAGAGGCAGGCGATCTATGCCGACCGCGACTGGAAGGGCGGCTGGTACGAGCCTGATGCGCCACCCGCATCCGGCCTCGGGGCGGCACGGATGATGGCCATGTGCAGCTACCGCAGTTTCGAGAATTTTCAGTCGCGTTTCGGGCGCGTTATTCAGGAGAACGGTCTGTTCAGCGTTGAAAGCTATCTGCGTTACCAGGGCCGCAAACTGGTCGACCGGTTCGACGCCAACACCTACGTGACGCTGACGAAAGCCATGGACATGCACGATCTGGCGAGAGGCAGAGGTTCGTACGAAACGGTTCTTGGTTCGCTGCAGATACCGGTGGAAATTCTCTCCATTATCAGTGACGTGCTCTATCCCAAGGAGGAGCAGGAAGAGCTCGGGCGGCTCATGCCGAAGTCACGGGTTATCTATCTTGACGAACCCTACGGCCACGACGCCTTTCTCATCGATATCGAAAAGGTCAGCCGCATGGTTGTCGAGTTCAAGAACGAGCGGGCTGTGCAGGAGTCGCACAGCGCGGCCTGAACGGTTGGCTCGTGCCCGAATCGTTCGCGACATGTAAAAAGAGATGCCTTTTGTATGGGCATCTCTTTTTGTTTTCGATCCGGTCGATTATGCAGGCGGGTGTTCGAAATCAGTCGATGATGTCGAACCCGGTGTAGGGCCGGAGCACCTCGGGAACGACAACCGAACCCTCTCTGGTCTGGTTGTGTTCGAGCAGCGACACCATGAGCCGTGAGGTCGCAAGTCCCGAACCGTTCAGGGTATGCACGAATTCCGGTTTCGCCTTGCCTTCCGGACGGTAGCGGATGTTCATGCGCCGCGCCTGGTAGTCCTCGAAGTTGGAACAGCTCGACGCTTCGAGGTATCTGTCTTCGGCAGGCGACCAGACCTCGATATCGTAGCATTTCGTGGCGTTGGCGCTGATATCCCCACTGCAGAGCAGAAGAACCCGGTAGGGAATCCTGAGCGCCTGCAGAATCGCTTCCGCATGCCCGAGGATGGCTTCGAGCGCTTCATAGGATGCTTCGGGCCGGGTGAAGCGGACCATTTCGACCTTGTTGAACTGGTGGACCCGCAGAAACCCCCGGGTGTCTTT
>NZ_JBAWHG010000037.1:0-2300 GCF_049593655.1 Chlorobium sp. | reverse complement strand
GATCGATTTTCTCGCCCTGGGTTCCGTACTGGCGGGAATCGCTTTCAAGTGAACAGAGCTGGTCGTCATAAATGTTTTTGCTTTCAAAAAGCAGTCGACCGATCAGGGTGCTCTTTCCATCGTCAACACTTCCGCAGGTAATGAAACGGAGCATTTCCCTCCTGCCGCCGGTTTCCCGTAAAGAGGCGATATCCTGTTGTGCACGCAATCCCGGCATCAGAAATAGCCCTCCTGTTTTTTCTTTTCCATCGATCCGGGTTCATCGGAATCAATCAGGCGGCCCTGCCGCTCCGAACTTCGGGCATGGAAGGTTTCCGCAATTACCGCATCCAGCGTATCGGCATCGGACTCGATTGCCGCCGTCAGCGGCCAGCATCCGAGCGTTCTGAAGCGCACCTTTTTCATGCAGGGCCTTTCGCCGGGTTCAAAAGGAAATCGGGTGTCGTCCACCATGATCCACTGCCCGCCCCGTTTGACCACGGGTCGTTCCGCCGCGAGGTAGAGCGGAACGACAGGGATCGCTTCGTCGTGAATGTAGTGCCAGATATCCAGTTCGGTCCAGTTGCTCAAAGGAAACACCCGGATGCTTTCCCCGGCATGAATGCGGGTGTTGTAGAGCGACCAGAGTTCCGGACGCTGAACCTTGGGGTCCCATCGATGGCCCCGGGATCTGAAAGAGAAAATCCGCTCTTTTGCACGGCTTTTTTCTTCGTCACGGCGAGCGCCGCCGAACACCACATCGAAACCATATTGGTCGAGAGCCTGCTTGAGTGCCTGCGTTTTCATGACATCGGTATGGTAATTGCTGCCGTGAATGAACGGATTGATGCCTGCGGCCTCCTCTCGGGTATTCGTGTACACCAGCAGCGGCATGCCGCTTTCGGAGGCCATACGGTCACGATGCGTGTACATGGCGCTGAATTTCCAGCCGGTATCGACATGCATGAGAGGAAAGGGAGGAGGCGCAGGATAAAAAGCCTTGCGGGCAAGATGGAGCATGACGGAGGAGTCCTTGCCTATTGAATAGAGCATCACAGGATTTCCCGATGCGGCAACCGCTTCGCGGATGATTTCGATTGATTCGGCCTCGAGGGAGAAATATGCCATAAGAGCGTCAGAATAATTGAACCGTATGTTTCTGAAAAAACAGGCATGCTTATTGCAATATATGCTTTTGCCTGAAACCGGAGGGTGAATGATTCTGCAATTTCATCGGACTCCGGATGTTTGGCGATACGGCAAACTGCGTATATTACCGGTGCCATTCAAGGAATTTTCCGGCGACCGGAAGTGAACTGCCTGTTTTCCGTTTTTCGGCATTGATGGCGGCATTCCATATGTAGGTGATACGGTAACTCGCTATTTTTTCATGAAGATATGCAGACAGGCAAGTCGCTGACGAGCAAAAAAAACATCATGGAACTGAGCTCCGGACGGGATTTTCCGGAATCGACTCCGCCCGGCATGAAGTATCTGATTCTCGGGAGTCCTCGTTCCGGAAGCACCCTGGTCAGTCGTATGCTGTTCGAAACCGGTATGGCCGGAGACCCGCTCGAGTTTTTCAACCGGCATCTGCTCGAGCTTGAGCGCAGGACAAAAGGACCGCCCGATCTCACCTTCGAGGGTTTTCTGGAGAGGATGATACGTCGCAGGACATCGCCGAACGGCGTATTCGGCATGCAGCTCCACTACTCCCAGCTTCTGGCGAAATTTTCGTGCAACAGACTGCATCACAGTATGATCGACTTTGTAGGGGCTTTCGACAGACATATATGGCTGAGAAGGCGGAACCGGCTGCGTCAGGCGATCTCCTTCGCGATCGCAAGCAAGAGCGGGGCATGGTCTTCCGAGGATGAGGCAAAGGTCAGAACACTGGAGAGCGGCGATATATCTCTGCCCGAGATACTTTCGGCACTGAGTCTTGTCGCTCTGAACGATTACGGATGGGAGCTTCTCGTCAGAACGGCGAATCTGCAGGTGCATGAGGTCTGGTACGAAGATCTGGACGCAGATTACGAAAGCGTGAGCAGAGGTATTCTGGATTTTCTGCAGATCATGCGGCATGTCGGCAAGGTTCCCGCTCCTCCCATATCCCGTCAGGGATCGCAGCTGAACGAACGGGTGCTCGCCGATGTCCGGGGCTGGCTGGGCCTGGACGAAGCCTGAGCGGGCGTGATGGCCGATATGCGCCGCTTTGTCCGGCCGGAAAACAGAAAAGGAGGCCGAAGCCTCCTTTTCCACGTTTGTTGTCTGACAGAAGCCAGGCAGGCTTAGAAGCCTACGCGAACACCAAGCAGCAC
>NZ_JBAWHG010000036.1:0-111935 GCF_049593655.1 Chlorobium sp. | reverse complement strand
CCAGAGGAAACAGGTAAACAGGAAATTCAGCTTGAACACGGGACGATTGCTAAGGTTACACGGATTCTTGCTGAAAAATGCGGCGAAAAACTCACTATCAATGCCGTTTCGAAAAGGATTCATCGTCAGTCCGATCCCGCCACAATTCGCCTCGCGTTTCGGGTAAGCGCCCGTATTAAATCGGAGCGCGCTTCCAGAAAGCAGGAAGAGAAAAAAAGAAAAGAGGCATACAAGCAGTTGCAAATCGAAGCGAAGGCCGCCCGTGAGCGCGAAATCGATTCCCTTGAAACAGAGGCAAACCAGCCGGAGAGCTGAGCATGTCGTGCAACACCTACACCAACATGACGGATTCGCTGCGTTTTGCGCTGACGATATGCACTCTTTCCGAAATGGCGCGGAGCAACGTCTGTAGCGGGCCTCTGCTTGAGCAGTTGTATCTGGTGCTGGTTGACGGCGTCGAAAGCGGCGACGAAGCCGCCGCCAGAGTACTGGCACGAATCATCATCAACCGCATGGAGGCCGCATGAGCACAGATTTAATCAAGATCATCGAGCGGCAGATTGAATTCTCCGTCAATCATATCTGTAAAGAGATTGATGAAGTTGCCGCAACTGAAGGAAAAGACCTGTCTGAATGGGTCGATATTATCATCCTCGCGCTGGATGGCGCATGGCGCGCCGGTTTCACACCGAAGCAAATTGTTGACGGCCTGATAAGGAAGCAGGGAATTAATGAGCTGCGCACGTGGCCGGACTGGCGCACCGCTGAACCCGGCAAGGCTATCGAGCATATCCGCGATGAAACTGCCGGGGATGGTGACGCATGAATAATGAGATGCCGCGCTTTCTCCGGCTGAAGGACATCATCGGAGACCGGCGGGAGAAAATCCCCGCAATCATCCCGGTGTCGAAAACCAGCTGGTATACAGGGGTTCGAAAAGGCAAGTACCCGAAGCCGGTAAATATTGCTCCAAGAACAACCGCATGGCGCGAGGAGGACATCCGTGCCGTAGCAGAAAAACTGAACGCGAAGGAGGATGCATGCTGAACCAACTCAAGAATTTCCGTACCGGAGAGCATGAGGCGGCTGCCGACATAACTGATTATAGCGATTACATCCCTCAGGATTCCGTTTCTCAGGGCTTGTACCGGCGTTTTATCAGCCAGGGCGACAAACCGATAGTTGCTGCATGCAAAGCGCTTGTTGAGGTTGTTCTCGCTCGTCAATCCGCGATTGCCGGAGTGAAGGAGAATACATCATGCTGAACAAGCTGAAAACATTTATATGGGGCGCGGATTGGTACGAGGATCCGGCGATGCATGAGGGGAAGCTGTTTGGCTGGCTGTTCGGAGCAGGCGGCGCGATTATTTACGGAATTATCCGTGTGTGGTGGTTTTTCACTCACCTGGTGCACGATACGCTGCGGAACCTGCTTGACGCAATCGATGAGGTGAAACAGTGGATGCGATGAATGCGCGGTGCAGGTCGGTAAGGGGCTGGTTGAGATGGGGGCCTGACTGCGGCAGTTCGGCGCAGCGAGAACGGATTCGCCGGCTGCTTCCGGAGGGGGTTCCGGTGATTGTGGTTCATGAAAGCCGGAAGCCGGGAGAAGGGATTTTTCAGCTTGACAAGGCGCGGCTTGATGCGAAAACGGTGGCGACGGTGAGCGTGGAGGTGTGGCAGGAGATTGAGTATCGATCCGGCGGTCTGACGGATGGGCAACTCAATATGCCGTGCAGGATCAACGTAGGGGATGGCCTGTTGTCGGGCGCCCTGGTACTCGAGAAGAATGATCAGACGAAACTTTTCACTTAAACGGCGGATGTCATGGGAGAATATGCAGTAGCATTCGGGCAGGTGCTGAACAGCCTTGTTCCGTGGACGGTTTTTGCCTTCGGCGCTGTGGCAACGATATGGGGCATTGTTGAGGCGCAGCGTAGCCGGTATAACGGGCTGAGCAATGGAGGTGAGCAGTGATGCACTCATCGCATATACATGATTACGATCTCGCGGCGGTTCTCCAGCGACGAAAAGAAAAAACGGTCTACTATGCTACGGCGAGGCGTATAACTGTAAGGAAAATAAGCCAATTAAACGACGAAGGGATAAGCGTTTTTTATGCCGGGAAATTGCGCGGGACCATTGTTAACATTTCTTCTGGCCGCCCTTGGCGCGGCTCTTTTTACCGCTCAGCCTGCATCTGCCGACATCATCCCCGATTACTTCCTGGCGGAGGCCGGCGTAGTGCTTGATGAAAATCCGAACATCGGAGGCGTCGACATCAAGGACAACCCTGCAGCTTTCGGCGCGGCGCTTGGCTGAGATATCTCGCCTCGCCTGAGCATTGAGGTAGAGTGCGTGAGCGACCGGCACCGCGCCCGGAAGTTTCGGGAGAATGAGGGAGGCCGGGCTATTGGAGATGAATTTGCTGTTTTCGAGTGCCGACTGAGGCACGGCCGGCAAATCTGGTCGGCTCAGGTGATTGGCCGAAAAATCGAGTTTGATGGTTTCGGCTCATTTGAGGCTGTATACGATTCGGTACTGCGGTATTTAGGACAAAATCTTGATAAAGCATGAAGCAGCTACGTCTTGATATAGAGCCCGAAATCATTATTGACAATTTTGCCGGCGGCGGTGGTGCATCAACGGGTATAGAACTTGCTCTTGGCCGTCGCGTGACTGTGGCGATCAATCACGATCCGGAAGCTATCGCCATGCACACGGCAAACCATCCTGAAACGGAGCATTACTGTGAATCAGTATGGGATGTAAATCCCAGAGACGTAAAGCCGGGCAGACCGATTGGTTTGCTTTGGCTGTCACCGGACTGCAAGCATTTCTCAAAGGCAAAGGGCGGGAAACCGGTCGAAAAAGGCATCAGGGGGCTTGCGTGGGTTGCTCTGCGGTGGGCTGCAACGAGGCAGCCGAGAGTGATCATGCTTGAGAACGTCGAGGAGTTTTTAACGTGGGGGCCCATAGGCCCTGACGGGCGGCCGTGCAAAAAAAACAAAGGTCGTGAGTTTAAGGCGTTCAGAAACGCGCTGAATCGCCAAGGTTATCAGGTCGAATGGCGCGAATTGCGCGCATGCGACTACGGGGCGCCGACAATCCGGAAACGTCTTTTTCTCATAGCCAGGCGCGACGGGATGCCGATTGTGTGGCCGGAGCCTACCCATGGGCCAGGCCTGAAGCCTTATCGTACGGCTGCTGAATGCATAGACTGGTCATTACCTTGTCCGTCCATTTTCGAGCGGCAGAGGCCTCTTGCTGAAGCTACTTGCCGCAGGATAGCAAAGGGAATCATGCGGTACGTGGTCAATGCTGCAGAGCCTTTTATCATCAATACCCGCAACGGGGAGAAGAGCGGGCAAAAGCCAAGAGTCCGAAGCATTAATGATCCGGCATGGACAATAACTGCTCAAGGGTCTCAAGGCGCGCTTGTAGCTCCCGTTTTTACGGAGTGCGCGAATGCCAGCAGTCCGAGGTGTATGACAGCTGATGAGCCGCTGCGGACTATTTGCGCTCAAACGAAAGGAGGGCATCATGCTCTTGTCACGGCGTTTCTTGCAAAGCATTACGGCGGGGTAATTGGATCTTCTCTGGAAAGTCCAATCGGTACGGTGACGGGTGTTGATTACAGCCGGAGGCGGAGGAAAGTCTGCATTGGTTACCAGCACAATTTGATCAAGATGCGCGGCAATAACGTCGGACAGGCGACAGATGAGCCGCTGCGAACAATCAGCGCAGGAGGAACTCACTTCGCAGAGGTCAGAGCGTTTCTGGTCAAGTATTACGGCAACGAGCAGGACGGTGTGGAGCTCTCTGAGCCTCTGCATACCGTCACGTCGCGTGACCGGTTCGGGCTGGTAACGGTTGATGGGCAAGAATATTCAATCACTGATATAGGGATGAGGATGCTTGCGCCGAGGGAGCTTTTTCGGGCGCAGGGGTTTCCGGATGATTACATCATCGGAGACCGCCCGGAGCAGGGGCTGATTTTGACGAAAACCGCTCAGGTGCGCATGTGTGGGAACAGCGTTTCCCCTCCTCTCGCCTCTGCGCTGGTTGCGGAGAACGTGCCTGAGATGGCCGTGGAAAGGAGTTGTGTTGCATGAGCCGTGAGCGATACTACGCAAGGGCACTGAACCGGACTGGTCGTCAGACGAAAACCCAGATACGGTACAGTCTACATCTTGCAGCAATGAAGCAGGCCGGCGAGATCGTCGAATACTGGGAAGAGCCTTTCAATGTCAAGATCGCGGATGGCGCTTATTACAAGGTTGATTTCATGGTTCAGCGGTTTGATGGGATACTTGAACTGCATGAAGTCAAAGGCGCTCTTGGTGTGATTGAGGAAAAGGCTTTGCTAAAGGCCAAGGTTGTTGCCAGCAGATATCCATTTCGAATGATCATGACATGGCCAAGAAAGGGGGGCGGATGGGAGTACCGGAATTTCTCTGACAGTATGACTTTTCTATGAATCTTTAATCTGTAACGATGGCAAACGCGGCATACTGGTTCCGGCATGATAGCAACGCGAAGGACGATTTTAAGTGCATGATGTTGATCGATCAGCTTGGGTGTGAGGGATACGGGATATTCTGGATACTCATCGAGACGCTGAGAGATCAGGATGGATATCGTGCTCCGATGAGCATGATCCCTATTTTGGCTCGAAAATACAACACGAGTGCCGAGAAGATGAAAGCTGTCGTCACTGGTTATGATCTTTTTGTCATTGATGAGGACGACGGAACATTTGCATCACCACAGTTGCTGAAGCGTATGGGAGAGTATGATGCTCTTATTGCAAAGAAGCGCACTGCCGGAGCCATTGGAGGGCGAAAAAAGGCGGCGCTTGAAGCGGATATAAATCATCTGCTTAGCACAAACGAAGCAGATGCTAAGCAGATGCTAAGCACAAGTATAGCGAATAGAGAGGATAGGATAGGAGAGGAAGAGAAAGGAAGAGAAGAAAAGAAAAAGAGGAATGTCGGAGGCAAACATCAAGATCGGGAGAGCGCATTCGCTTCTCTCCCTCAGACCTTTCATAATTCTGTTTTTAAGGATGAGTCAATCAAATTCGCGGATTGGTTCAATGACAAACTATGCCCTTCCGACATTAAGCCTACAGTAAGCATGATAACTCAGTGGGCGCTCACGTGGTACAAGCTCCGAGAGCTTGACAAGCGGGACAAGGAGCATATGAAGGAGGTTATCTCATGGGCAAGGACTGATGAATTTTGGAGCAGGAATTTCCTGACGCCCATCAAATTGCGAGAGAAGGATGATCAGGGCCGGATGTACATCGATCGTCTGACGGCGGACTACGAAGCCGAGCAAAAGAAGGGGAATAAATCAACCGATCATGACCGACCGACGTTCTCATTACGGGTACAGATTACCGACTTCAAAGACTGGATATCCGTCATCCGCGATGGAAAGGAGGGCGAAGAGTGGTACAGCACCCGAGCCGACGTTGAGCGGTTCGGGCTACAGGTTCGAGAGCATATTGCGTAATCTCATACATCATCACCATGAGCAAAACAAGAGGAACAGCGTGTTTGGCTACAACGGTTAAAGCCTCAGAGATTGATCTGATGACGACGGAGCAGCTTAAGCAGAAAGTTATCGATTTTCAACGCGAGATCTACAGGCTGCAAAAAGACCGCGCTGAACTCAAGAACCAGCTGCAGCGCAAGTCCGCCATCATCGAACACCTTCAGGACTCCGGAACCAGGAAGATCGTCGAAGCTGTTCAAAGGCTTCTCCCTCTCTAATATGTCTCATTGTGATACATGGCGCGCGGGTCCTTCCTAGCCCCTTAGGGGTGTGAATGGTTTCGTGCCGCGCGGTTTTTTTAGCGTGACATTGTTTTCGGAGTGTTTCGGTTTCACTTTATCGTTTTGTAATGAAAGAGGTAACGGTTAAAGAGCTTGCTGATATCATAGGGATATCTTCCCGTAGGGTTCAGCAGTTGGTTACCGATGGGGTGTTTTTGAAGGCGAAACGAGGGGCTTATCCGGTTGCTGAAAACGTGCAGGCTTATATCGACTTTATGATCCGATCAAAACAGGAAGAATTGAATTCGATCGATCATGAAGAGCTGCGATTGAAGCGGGCTCAGGCAGATATGGCAGAACATAAACTGGCTGTTGCCCAGGGTCGATATGGAGAAATGGAGGTGATGCATGAGAAGTATCGTGACAGGGTACTGAACATGCGGGAAAAGCTTTTGCGGCTTCCACGGAGATTGTCGCTGATAAAGCTGCCTCATGAACCTCGAGAGAAGGAAATTATTTATCGCCGAGAAATGAATGATGCACTGACAGAGCTTGCAAAAAGCGAAGAGAACGAAGGAAGGGAAGAATGAGCCCAAGATTTTTTCCTACGGTTTTGATTGTTTTGGATGTGGCGGCAGCCGCAGTGTATCACGCTTCCGGAGATTGGAGAAAATGCGGGTATTGGCTTTCGGCTGCGGCTTTAACGGCTTTTGTAACGTATTGATGGTTCAAAATGATCACTCTGCACCACATCAATTGCATGGATTTCATGCTCGGCTTGCCGGACAAGGCGTATCAGTTGGCGATTGTTGACCCACCTTATGGGATAAGTGAAGTTTGGTCGAAATCTCGGAAAGATCGGTTTTACAAGCAAGGCGCTTTATATGAGTATGATAATCGAGAAGCACCAAGCGCAGAGTATTTCAACGAGTTAATGAGGGTATCAAAAAACCAAATAATATGGGGTGGTAATTATTACTCAGAATATCTTCCTTCTGTAAATGGCTGGGTTGTTTGGGACAAAAACAGAGACGCTGATTTAACAATGATGAGTGAAGCGGAACTTGCATGGACGTCATTCAAAAACCGGTAGCTCTCTACAAATGGCTGCTAAAGAACTACGCAAAGCCCGGCGACCGCATACTTGAAACGCACGGGGGGAGCATGAGTATTGCAATCGCCTGTCACGACATGGGGTTTGATCTTGACCTATGCGAGCTTGATCCGGACTACTTTGCCGCCGGAAAGTCGCGTGTTGACCGACACATGGCGCAATGCAGGCTTTTTGATTTGAAGGAGGATGCGTGAGTTATTTGAGTGCCGCCGCGATTGATGCTCGGGCTGGGGAGTTGTTGCTTGATTTGCTTCCTCCTCCGCTCGAAACGGTTTCTGAGTGGACTGATGAGCATAGGTACACGGAGAGGGGGAAGTATTACGTTTCGATGGCTGAGTACCAGCGGGAGCCGATGGACGCCATTTCTGATCCATTCGTGGAAGAGGTTGTTCTGATGTGGTCCGTGCAGACCGGAAAAACGGAGTTGATCTTGAATACTCTTGGACGGTTTGCTCATCGGGAGCCTTGCCATATGATGTGGGTGCTTCCAATGATCGAGATGGCGAATAACATGAGCAAGGGCCGCTTGGACCCGATGTTTGAAAAGACTCCGCCGTTACAGCCGCTTCTTGGGAGGCACGGGACACGAAACGCTGATAACTCAATGCGGTTCAAGCGGATTCCTGGCGGGTTCATCATTCTTGCCGGCGCGAATTCTCCGGCATCGCTGAGCAGCTACCCGATACGGATTCTGGTTGGCGATGAAATAGACCGGTGGGGTAAGCTGATAAGGGGTGAGGGTGATATCCTGATGTTGGCGCGGAAGAGAACGACAAGCTATTCGGACCGGAAAATCATTTTGGTGAGCTCTCCGACGACGAGGGGCGCATCGAGGATTTACCCGGCGTACATGGAAACAAACCAGAAGCGCCGGTTCGTTCCTTGCCCACATTGCAACGGCATGCAGACCTTGAAGTTTCCGAACCTGAAGTTTGAGTACGACAAGGAGGCTATACAGGCCTTGACGGCTGACGGTGACGAGGAGTTTGATTATAAGCGGAAGGCGATTGCTGCCCACATTCATGCGTATTTCGTTTGCGAGTTGTGTGGGGCTTTGATTGAGCATGACTGGAAACATGAGATGGTGCAGGCCGGGGAGTGGCGGGCGAAGTACCCGAAAATCCGGGAAAGACAGGGGTTTCACATGTGGCAGGCTTACTCGCCTTTCGTTACCTGGGCAGAGACGGCCGCAGAGTTTTTGCATTCGGTAGGGTATCCGGATCGGATGCAGGTTTTCACGAATACGGCTCTGGCAGAGTTGTGGGAGGAGAAGGGCGGAAGAATTGACGATGAACCGCTCATGGGCCGCAGGGAACGGTTCCCCGCGCGGTTGCCGCTGAAGGCTGAAATTATTACCTGCGGTGTTGACGTGCAGGGTGATCGGCTGGAGGTTGAGGTTATCGCCTGGGCTTCGGATGGAGAAAACTGGTCCTTGGAGTATTCGGTTCTCCGGGGAAACACGGAGCTGATTTCGACGTTTGACCAGCTTTTTTCCGTAATGGATCAGCACTGGGTCCGTGAGGACGGGGTGGTGATTCCTGTGGATATGATGGCGGTGGATACTGGATATAACCCCAAGGAGAAGAAGAACACGGAGGGAGTTGATTCGCATGTGGTTTATCGGTGGGTTCGCCAAGCGGCGCGGGTGCACAAGATTATTTCGATGAAAGGTGCGTCCCAGCGTGTTGAGGGGGTAGTGAAGGAATCGAGGGTTGGTAAAAGCCGGCAGAAGCTTTGGCTGGTTGACGGTAACCAGGTGAAGGATGTTGTTCTGAGGAGGCTGGAGATTGAGGCAGGGAACCCGGGTAGCGCTCATTTCCCCCATGACCGGGACAAGAACTATTTTATGATGCTGACGGCTGAGGAGAAGAAGAAAGTGGGCGGCATCATGCAGTGGGCGAAGATAAGGGAACGAAACGAGGCCGTGGATACCCGTGTGTATGCGTATGCGGCGTTATTGGTGCTGAAACCGAAGTGGGGGAAGATTCGGCGCCGAAAAGCTCCTGATGAGGCCGTTTCGGGGCAAAATCCGGTTCAGGATGTTCCGTATGAGGATCCGGTTGAGGAGAAAAAGAAAAAAAGTTTGAAGCGGGTTCGAAAATTAACATTCAGACGGAGGAGGTAGAGGTTATGGGTGCAAAAACGGAAATCAACTGGTGCGATGCGACATGGAACCCTATAGTTGGCTGTTCCAAGGTGTCGGCAGGGTGTGCGAATTGCTATGCTGAGAAGATAGCGGCAAGGTTTGTGCTCTGCAGAAACGGAAAAGAAGGGATCAAAGGGCCGTACTATGACGTGATGCACTACAACGATCATTTCCGCTGGGTATGGAGTGGTGAGACTGTGCGAAAGCAACCGAAATTCAACCCGCTGACAGCTCGGAAACCGAGGACGATTTTTGTCTGCTCAATGGGTGACCTGTTTCATGAAAGCGTACCGGATGAATGGATTGATGACGTTATGGCGGTAATTGCTCTATCCCCACATCACCGGTATATGTTGCTGACAAAAAGACCAGCACGGATGTTTGCATATATAAGCGATCCGGGAACCTATGCAAGGGTCGTTTGTGAGACAGCTAAATACAGGCATAGAAACCCGTCGCTGAACCGCGTTCCGGTATCATCATTTGGGCCTTTCTGGAAGCACCTCGCCATCGGAGTGTCAATCGAGGATCAGGCAACGGCCGCTTACCGGATATCGATGCTTTTGCAGATTCCTGCAGCCCGGCGCTTTGTGAGCTATGAACCTGCGCTCGGGCCGGTAAAGATACGACCTGAATGGCTTACGGGTCTCGATCTCGTAATAATGGGCGGTGAGAGCGGCCCGAATGCGCGGCCCATGCACCCTGACTGGGCCAGATCGATGCGGGATCAGTGTAAGGAAGCAGGGGCGCCTTTCCACTTTAAGCAGTGGGGCGAGTGGCACGAAGAGCCGATAGGATTCAGTGAGGAAAGATTAGTTGAACTTCGTCATGCACGATGGTTATCACAAGCTGGCCACGTTGCCGAGCTTGGATTTGGAGAAGATATTTGCAATTCAATTTTCATTTATTTGGTTGGCAAAAAAGCGGCCGGGCGGCTGCTTGACGGTGAGGAGCATAACGGAACAATTAATTGGGAGAACTAAAATGAGCGAACAATTTGAAGCCGACCAGCTGCACGGCTCTGTGCAGCCAGCAAAGCCGATGAAGGGCGACAGGCCCGGAGATAAACCAGCGAAGTGCGGGGAATGCCCGGATTACGGTGAATGTGGAGGGAACGTAAGCGCTGATACCCCAGCACCATGCTGGAGGCCCGTAACGCCACCGTCCGCAGTGCCGGAGCAGGGCGAGTTTGAGCGGTTGGTTAAAGCTGGAAGCAAATGGGAAGTGCAGGATGAGCCAGAGCAAGAAGAGGCGAGAATTGTTTCGGATCATAACAAAATCATCGACCGCCTCGCCTCCGCCCACAACCGCGCCATGTCGGCAGCACTGGCGAGGATTGCGGAACTGGAAAAATACATACAGGAAATGGTCGATATTGCGGCAGAAAATCGGCTTGAAGGTTATCGTGAGCTTGCGAATAAATGCGCAGAACTTGAAGCTCGTGTTGACTCCTATCGCCATGCCAACGAATCAAAAGCAGTACGCATACAAAAGATGAAAGAGCAGCAAGAAGAGGATATGAGAGGTCGTAAGCAACAAATCACGCAGCTCCTGGCGGACAAGGCGGAGCTGCAAGCGCACATCGTCACGCAGTACCATTCTTGCGGACTTCGAATGGATGTTTATGAAATGATCGATGGAAAGCTACGAGCGTTCCCCGCTGATAAGCAGGTAGTAGCAAAAAAGAAGAAAAAGCACAAGGGGGAGGCGTGATAATAGTTCCAATATTCGGGCTTATGTTTATATCCGCAATTGTCCTCTATGATATTTTTATTGCAGGGCCAAAAGCAGAGAGGCAGGTCAAGAAAGAAAAACTTTGCAAGCTTGCGGATAAATACGGGGTAATCATAACGGAGGATGACGCATGAAAGACCTCATTTTGCACGTCAAGAAGGAATATTTCGAGCAGATCAAATCCGGCGAAAAGACGGAGGAATACCGGGCGGCAAATCATTACTGGCAAAAACGCATTATTGGCCAGCAATACGACTCAGTTGTGATATGCTGCGGGTATCCGAAAGCGGGAGACGATGATCGACGAATATCTTTTCCTTGGACGGGATGGTCGAGCCGGGTTATCACACACCCGCATTTCGGAGATTTACCAGTGACGGTTTTTGCAATAAATCTTATGAAGGCCCAGGAGGCACTTTTTTGAACATGGTGCTGCAGTGGGCAAATGGGGACCAGTTGAGCGGGGTTGCTGAGCGGGTTCGAGGGTTGTTGCCTGATGGGGTTCCGGTTGTTGAGAGTAATGGGCGGTTTTTTCTTGATGAGGAGCGTGTTTCGGAAAGGGTTGCGGCTGCGTGCCGGTTTATGGTTTGGGGTGATTGGTTGAGCGGACCGGACAGGGTTGTTTCGGATGAGTTGACGACCAGGCCGATTCTGGTTGGTGATTCCGGCGATATCAGGAGAATGGGGTTATTGGTTGCTGGGGAGGAGGTAGTGGCTGAGCAGTTAGATTTATTCGGGGAATAATGAGTAAATTTCAGGAAACTGTAGAAAAACCCATCATGAATATTTCTGTTGAGTCGAATGTGAAGGAGGTGCTTTCGGAGTTTGACCGGATATCGAATTTGAGTATCCCTTTTGCGATTAAAGAGGGGATTAATGACACGTTTTTCCAGATGCGGCAGGAGTTGCCTGGGGTTGTGGAGTCGGAGTTTGACAAACCGGTAGCTTTTACGAAATCGCCGTATGCGTGGGACGTGGAGAAGGCTCAGAAGTATGCTTTGGTTGGCATGATCAAAATGAAGCCCTTGCAGGCGGAGTATATGCGGTTTCAGGTGTATGGTGGGACGGAGTACCCGAAGAAACGCGGGATCCCGGTTCCGACGTCCGGAGGGAAAATGAAGGCTTCTCACGGAGGATTGAAAAAGACGTGGAAAGCTGCGCTGAACGATAAAATGTATTTTTCGGGAAAACCGAAGGGGGCGAAGTGGGCGAGTTCTCCGGCTGGAGTGTGGCGCCGGTCGGCAACCAAGGTCAGCAAAAAGACCGGTCGCAGAACAAAGGGGCGGTTGCGGCTTGAATTGTCGTGGGAGGCCGCAACGCATTACCAGGAGCGGTGGGATTTTCATGCTTATGCTACAAAGTATTTTCAGGCGCGGTTCAGTGATAATTTCAGAAAACGGCTGCAGGAGCAGCTTGCCCGGCGCGGCTAAAAGGTTTTTTATTTAATGGCTAAATGTAATTGGAGGAATTATGGATCACAATGATACGCTAAACCTGAAAAAGAGGGACCTTGACAGAGCGTCACAGGTGCTGTATTCACTAAGCCTGGATACTGATGTAAAGAGGACGTTATTCTGGCAATTGAAAATCTTCGTAATGCAATGGAGGATTTCATAGAAACCAAAACGGCTATTGAGCTAATCATGCTCAGGCACCTCCAAAGCCTTGAATGTAATTTTCCTGGCGTTGAGATTACGTGCATCGATCTTCTTCGTGACAGACCTTTAGGATTGAAGTCAACAGTGATATCCGTGCAAATTGAGGCTAAACTCAAATAAGTTTGATGATTTTTGCGGGATTGGTCCTGCAAAAATTGATTATGATCTCGGCGCTGAAAGAACAGCGTGGGAAGGATTTTATTACCCGCATCGTCAGGAAAAACCACTTCCAATCAAATAAATCTTCTATATAGAAAGACTTTTTTTTGCTGCTATTTACATAACCTTCTTGCCATGGTAAACTGTTTAAAACATGTTTGCCATGGCGCTTACGTCTACTCCTTCAAAGATCACGGTTGGCGATTCCGTCCGTTGGACGCGTTCGTTTGCTGAGTACCCGGCTCCCGGCTGGGCATTGAGCTATGCGTTCGTTATGTCCGGAGAGTCCATCAGGGTTACCGGGGAGCAGTCGGGCAGCTCGGCAGACCATCTCATTTCTATTCCAGCAGCAACCTCGGCCGACTGGACGGCTGGAACCTATTCTTACCAGGCATATGTAACATCAGGCAATGACCGGTTTGTGGTTGAAACCGGCACGATTGTTATTGCTCCGGATTTTACCGCGCAGTCCTCCGGGCTGGATAACCGGAGTTTGGCGGCCAAGGCGCTGGCGGCGTTGGAGAGCGTGATTCTTATCCGCACTTCTCAGCCGCATCTGGAGTACACAATCAAGGATCGAAACATGAGGTTTGCTCCTATTCCGGAGCTTTTGGCATCGAGGGACAAGCTACGTGCCGAGGTTCAGCGTGAGCATGCGCTGGAGCGCAGGCGGAAAAAGGGCGGCAGTTTGTTCAAGGCCGTTAAGGTGAGGTTCACGTGAGCGAGCTTCTGCAGAACGGCCGGCTTCTGGAAATGCTGAAGGAGCCTGCAACGGGAACGGGAATCAGATCGGCTCCGGTTTCGCGGGTGGTGACCGGTGCTTCGGGGATTATGCCGAAGCATGGTCGCCGGCAGTTCGGCGCGGCGACGGTTGATCGGTTGACAATGGATTGGCCGACGGTGAATCTGTCGGCGGATGAGGTTGTCGGGCGCGATTTGCAGAAACTCCGAGGTCGCAGCCGATGGCTGGCATCGAATAACGGGTATTACAAACGGTATTTACGGCTGAACGTGCAGAACATCGTCGGGCCGAAAGGCGTAAAGATCGATGCAAAAGTGAAGCTGGACGCAAAGCGGTTTGATAAGCTTGCCAATACGGCGATAGAAACCGCCTGGGCTCAGTGGAGCAAGAAGGGTGTGCCGCTTTTCGGGTCGCAGTGGACCCGCCGGGATCTTGAGAGGGCGATTGTGTGGAATGTGGTTCGCGATGGGGAGGTTTTCCTTCGGAAACGGTACGGCTCCGGTCCGTTCGGGTTTCAGATAGAGCTGATCGACCCGATGAGGGTTTCGACACAGATAAACCGGATTCTTCGGGACGGAGCGGAGATCATAAACGGCATCGAATACGACGCCGACAAGGTTCCGGTAGCGTACTGGATACTGAAAAAAGGCATGCGGAGCGATTACACTGGCGAAACCGCCATTCGCACCGAGGCGAAGTACATTGAGCACATTTTTTTCCCCAGCGAGGCAGAGCAGAAACGCGGCTGGCCGTGGATGGCAACAGCAATGCAGCGTGTGCATATGCTTGACAAGTATGAGGCCGCCGAGGTTGCTACGGCACGGCTTGCGGCCGAAAAGGGCGGGTTTTTCAAGCAGTCCGTTCCGGATGCGGACGATTACGCCGGAGACGATGAAGAGGGATCTTCCGAAATAGAGTTTCTCGACAGTGAGGCGGCGACGTTTGGCGTTTTGCCTCCGGGGTTTGAGTTCCAGCAGTATGACCCGACACACCCCACAACGGCGTTTGCTGATTTCTCGACAAAGCTGCTCCGTGGTATTGCATCGGCCGGAGATGTGAACTATACCAGCCTTGCCAACGACCTGAGCGATGTGAATTACAGCAGCGCAAGAATCGGCATGCTGGAAGTGCGGGACAACTGGCAGGAAAAGCAGCAGTGGCTTACCGAGTGGGTTCATGAGCCGCTGTTCCCCGAGTGGATGAAGATGGCGATGGCTGCCGGCAAGATAAAGCTGCCGTTCTCGCGGTTTGAGGAGTTTGTTGCGGCGGTTTCGTGGATACCCCGTTCGTGGGCGTGGGTTGACCCGCAGAAGGAGGCCGTCGGGAATCGGGAGGCTGTGGCGTTACGGGCAAAGAGCCTGGGAGAGGTGTGCCAGGACCGTGGCGTAGAGTTCGAGGAGGTAATCGACAGCCTGGCGAAAGAGAAGGAGTATGCAGAATCGGTAGGTATCGACATGTCTTCAATATTCGGGGTGCCGACAAAAGGCGGCGCGGCAGATGAAGCGAGAAGCCTGAAGGCGCGAATAGAGGCGCTTGAGTCGGCAATAGAGGAGGCCGGAGAACGGAGTGTAACGAAAAAGCTTAATGGCCACGCATATGCCAAAGATTGACCTGAAAGATTTTGAGCCCGTCCGGATGAAAACCGGAGTCCATTACCGGAACGCCGAGATAACCGTCCGTGCAGCCGGAGAAGGTGAAGAGCCTACTTATGAGTTCTATTTCTCATCGGAGGACGGTGTTTCGAATCGCTGGATGTGGGTGGAAGCTCAGGAGCGCTATGTGTGCGGCACTGAGGTTCTGCTGCACGGGAAGGAAAACGTGGATATGAGCTGGATTGCCAGCGGAAACGCCCCGTTCCTCAAAGGCCATCGCATGAGCGAACAGGCAGGCGTTATTCTTGGCGCGGAGATTGATGAAAGCGCAAGAAAAGGAAAAATAACCGGGCTGAAGTTCAGCCGGTCGCAGCTGGGGCAGGACCTGAAAGCCGACATTGACGACGGCGTGAGGAAAAACGTCAGCGTGGGGTACGTGATTATGGAGGTGGTTGAGGCCGAGGCCCCGAAACGCGACACTCCAGGAGTATACCACGTTACCCGCTGGAAGCCTTACGAGGTTTCGAGCGTATCGATTCCCGCAGATGAGACCGTCGGCATGCGCTCGAAGGAGCAGGATTTCGAAATGATTGTTTATCGCAAAAGAAGCCTTACAAACCCAAACGGAGAAGGGACCATGGACCCTGAAAAAGACGCCGAACGCGGGAACCAGAATCCCGCTCCTCAGACAATCGACGTGAAAGTCGGCGAAGTCGAATCGGATGCCTCTCGCATTCACAAAATTGCCGACCTTAACCGGGAAGTTTTCCCCGCAGGCCGTGAACTTGCCGCTCAGGCGATTGCCGAGCGTAAAACCTCGGATGAATTCTGGAAGGAGTTCCAGCCGGCGCTGCTCGATTACCAGAAAAAGCAGGCAACCCTGCAGATCGGTATGACCGCCAAGGACAAGGAGCGGTTCAGCCTGCTCAGGCTCAGCCAGGCGCTTGATCCGAACTGCCCGGAAGTGGGGATGAACGATATCGGGTTTGAACGTGAGATTTCCGGCGAATACTGCAAGCAGCGCGGCATTTCCAGCCAGCGCGGCGGCATTATTGTGCCTCTGGAAGCCATTCCTCCCCGTGCATCACGCGCGGCAATCATCAGCTCCGGCACCGGATCGGGCGTTGTTGAGGAGTTCGGCAGCGGCGAGGTTATCGAGTACCTCCGTCCTCTGGCCGTTCTCGGCCGGGCAGGCGCCCGCTTTCTCAGCGGTCTGGTCGGAAAATTCGACATGGCAAAGATCGGTGTGGGAACCACATCGTACTGGGTAGGCGAAAAGACCGAGGCCGGAGATGACGTTACCACGTCCGCCATGGACCTCGACCTTCTCCAGTTCCTGATTCACACCGTGGCCGCATCGCAGGGAATTACCCGACAGATGCAGAAGCAGACCTCCTCCTACGATGTTGAATCGATTGTTCGCGGGGACCTCTACCAGAGTCTTGCCGATGCAATCGACCTTGCCGGCCTTGCCGGAACCGGTTCAAACAGCCAGCCTACCGGCGTGATGTACACATCATCCGTCGGAACCGAGGCGCTCGCAACGGCGAACTCTCCTCTGTGGAGCGACGTGGTGAACATGGAAACCACCGTTGCCGAAGCGAACGCACTGAAGGGCTCGCTGGCATACATTGCCCACCCGACACCTGTCGGCACCATGAAGCAGACGCTGAAGGCTTCGGGCGTGAGCGGGTTTATCGTGGAAGGCGACCAGTGCAACGGGTACCCGATCCTGAGGAGCACCAACGCTCTCAAGGGCGCCGTGAAAGAAACCATTTTCGGCAACTGGAACGAGCTGATGGTTGGCATGTGGGGCGGTCTTGAGCTGATTGTGAACCCCTACAAGCACAGCGAGAAAGGCATTACCGTGCTGACGGCGTTCCAGGACCTCGACACACAGGTAAGGCATCCGGCATCGTTCGTTTACACCACAAACCCGGCGTAACCGGCGCTTAACCACAAGGACATAACGAAACATGTGGATCACACTGATTAAAGGGATGAACGTCCTCCTCAAAAACGGCACCGTGTCCCCGGAGAACCCGGGGGCCGTTGTCGAGGTGGGGGACAGGTTCGGCCGGCAGCAGATTGCCGCCAAACGTGCCGAGCCGGCGGATGAACCGACGGTGAAGGTCGAGCTGGTAGGTGAATTCGATGAACCGGCCGTAAAGGTCGAGAACCGTGAGGACTCGCTAAGGGCAAAAATAGCGAAACGCTGATGTCCTTTCAGGAGGACATATCGCTGTTTTTTGATGCGAAGAGCGGCGCGGCAGTATCGGCAGTGTTCAACAGCACTGCGATATCGGTGCTATTCGATGACGAGCACTACGCAGCGTCTGGTGAAGGGGCCGATATTTCGACCTCTCAGCCGATGGTAACGTGCAGGGCTCAGGATGTTGCCGGTATCGAGCAGGGCGATTCCATAACGGTTGACGGTACGGCTTATTCCGTGGCCGACGTGCAGCCGGACGGAACCGGGGTTATGGTACTCATTCTTCAGGAGGCGTAATGCACGTAAGGCAGCAGATCAGGGAATACGTTGTTGCAGAGCTCACAGGGCTCGCGACAACAGGCACAAAGGTTTACCCGTCACGGGTGTTGCCGGTGCCAAACGAGTTGATGCCATGCCTTTGCGTGTACCTTGGAAAGGAATCCGGAAGCGAGAATGACGTTCCGCTCAACTGCAGCGGACGGACTCTTGAGGTGGTGATCGACGCGTATGTTTCCGGACAGGATGCCGACGATACCCTCAACGAGATATCCGCCGAAATTGAAACCGCGCTGTTTGCTGTTCCGGCAATGGGCGGGCTGACAAGGGGAATCTACTTCCGAAGCATGGCGACCGTTTACCCGGCTGATGCGGCAAAACCTTTCGGCATACAGCGCAACATTTTTGCCGTAGAGTACGTGATTGAAGATGGAGACCCGGAAAATGCCGTCTGAACCAGAAAAAACCGTCCGGATGCAGGGGCCGAAAGGCGATATCCGGGATGTGATCCTTTCGATGGTCGAGTTTATGGCCCAGAGAGGATGGAAAGAGTGTAAAGAGAAGAAACCAAAACAAGTAAAACCATCCAGGGAGCAGGACCATGGCTAAAACCTTAGGAAACAGCGCGGAATTCTATGTGGGAACGCATAAGGTTGCCGGCGTGAAAATGATTGAGGTCGACGAGGGAGAGCGGAACTTTGTTGAAAGCGAGGAACTCAGCGTCGACGACCGCCCCGACACTTTTGTCGGCAAACTTTCCAGCATCGGGCTGAGAGTGCTGGTTGAACGCGATGCGGCCGATACCAATGGACAGCTCGCGCTGATTGCGGCTTTTCGGGCAGCGACAACCGTTACAGCTGTCGTTTACCCTGAAGGCCATACAGTCGGAAACGAATCATGGAGCTACACTGCATATGTGCAGAAGCCCGGCGCGATCAGCTTTGAAAACGGAAAAATACCGGGATACGAGTTTTCGCTTCGCGTTACCGGAAACATGACGCCAGGGACGGTTTCGGCGTAGGCCGGAGTTTGGCGGGTAGCTCAACAGGTAGAGCAGCGGTCTCCAAAACCGCCGGTTGAGGGTTCGAGCCCTTCCCCGTCAGCAAATTTGTTGGGAGGAGTATTTTCAATCAATGTTTTGGAGGAAACATGTCTTTTATCGACCAGATCGAAGCTATCTATGATAGCCTGCCGCTTGAAAAACTTCCGGTACCTGAATGGGAAACCGCAGAAACCGGTGAGGTTTTCGTCCATTACAAGCCAGCGACACAGTACGAGCTTGAGCTTGTAACCAAAGAGATCCCCGAAAACGCAAAAGGCTCGCGCTTTAACGTCCAGCTGGTGATTCTGAAAGCTCTCGATTCCGAAGGAAAGAGGCTTTTTGTAAACGGCGACGCGGAACGGCTTTCCAAAAAGGGGTTTATCAATGTGGTCAATCGCCTGGCAAATGCGATGGTTAAAACCCCGACCATAGAGGGTGCTGAGGGAAACTGACATCCAGCCCGGGCCTGATGGACTGGTTCGGGCTGGCGCATGAACTGAAGATGCCGGTAGCAAGGGCGCAGCGAGAAATTTCGCTGCAGGAGTTCCGGCACTGGCAGGCATTTTTCAAGATCAAAAACGATAGACTGAAGGAGGCGCGGCGTGGGAAGTAGTCAGGACATCAAATTTAAAGTCCGGGCGGAAAACGATTCCCAGGCCGCGTTTCGTGCGTTTCTCGGCGACGTAAGCAATTCCGAGCGGGCGCTGAAGAGCCTTGCCGGCGAGATGAACACGGTAAAGCAGGCGCTGAACGGTGTTGCCAGTGTCCATTTCGGGAAAGACATTGCCGCCGACACAAAACCGGCAATCGGGTCCATAAACGATTTGCAGGCTTCCTTGAAGCGGGTTACCGCTGAAATGGCCAACATGCCGGTAGGGAGCTCAAAATTCAATGCATACGCGGCTGCAGCAACGCATTTCCGCTCGGAACTGGCTGCCGCACAAGGGCCGATAAAAGCCGTTGAGGGCGGGTTTTCTCGCGTAGGAAAAGGCTTGGGTTCGTCGTCGACGCTTGCCATGAACCTCGGCCGCGTGATTGCGGATATGCCGTATGGCGTGATGGGTGTTGCGAACAATGTTGAGCAACTGGCCTCGTCCTGGGCGGTCGCAAAAGCCGAAACCGGCTCAGCAAAAGGCGCTCTCACTGCGCTGATCGGCAGTCTTGCCGGGCCAAGCGGCCTGCTTATGGTTGGCGTCCCTGTGGTGACTGCGCTTGCTGTCGCGTTTGGGGATGACCTCATGAAAGCGATAAACGGAGGGTCTGCAGGGATAGAGGGTCTGAAAAAGCAACTCGAAGGCATCCAGCAGTACCAGGACTTCGACCTCACCATCAAAATCGCCGGACTCGAAGGCATTGCCCGGCTCAAGGCGGAGCTGGACCAGCTGATAGCAAAAAAGGCGTACCTCGAAGGTTCATCAGCCGCAGACGCCAGAGTAAAAGCAAGTACTCCGTCAGGTTTGCAGCGGTTAGTAGGTGGCATGGTGTACGGTCAGTATTACACTCCGGGAGCGGAGTATTATCAGTCTCGGAAAGCTCAATCGGCTTTTTATTCGAACACAGCCCGGCAAATTGCCGCAGGGAAAATGTCGCTTGGTGAAGGCGAAGATGTCAGGATGCTGACCACATACCTTAAAATGTCCGAAGATTCGGCCCGAAAGCTTTTGGCAACGAATAAGGTCAACCTCGATATAGCGGTAAAACAATCCGAAATAGGAAAGCAGGCCGGCAAAGATTCCGAAAAAGCGGCGCGTGTTGCCGGCGGCGGGCGCGGGGGGACTTCTTCGGTCGACAAGGCGGCGCGTGAGGCGCAAAAGGCGTATGAGGAACATGCCGTGGCGGTAGAGAAGGCGACGGAGTGGTATGGTAAAGCAACGGAGACCGTCGAGGGTCAGTATGAAGCACAGAAAAAGGCAGTCGACATTACTGCAATGCTTGTACTCCTCGAGCAGGAGCACATAATCACCAAAGCCGAGGAAATTCGCCAGCTTGAATTTGCCAATCTTGCCCTTAAAAAGTTTTCGCTGAACGCTCAGAACGCGTCTCCCGATATGGACAAGCTGATCGGCGCCCTGCCGGACCTGTTTGGAGACGATATTAAAAATGGCGTTGAGGGAACGGTTTCGGGCTTGCAGGATCTCGGGTATGCCATGGAGCAGAGCGGCATAAAAATCAAGGGGTGGGATTCGTTTGTTACCGCTTATGAGCAGTACAACGAATATCAAAAGCTCGACGGCGGGGAAGGAGCCGGAGGGGCTCTATTCAAGAGCATCGGCTCGGCCATTCAAGGG
Source organism: Chlorobium sp. (assembly GCF_049593655.1). Taxonomy (NCBI): domain Bacteria; kingdom Pseudomonadati; phylum Chlorobiota; class Chlorobiia; order Chlorobiales; family Chlorobiaceae; genus Chlorobium; species Chlorobium sp. The sequence continues at coordinate 91,189 of NZ_JBAWHG010000036.1, read as the reverse complement.
ATTGGTCAGATGGTTGGCGGAGGAGTCGGCAACGCAATCAGTTCGACGGCAAGTTTGGCGCTTGCAGGTTTTTCGGTTGCTGGGCCAATCGGCGCGGTTATCGGTGGTGTAGCCGGACTGGTTTCGTCGATTTTTGGCGGCGGAAGCAACGAGAAAGAGGCAAAAGCCAACCGCGACCAGATACGCCAGCAGATATATGACAATATGGTGCAGTCTGCGCTTTCCGGCGGCACGGAGTCGCTGAAAATCCTGCGGGCATCCGGGTACACCTACGATAAGGTGAAAAACTATCAGGACCCTGGGTATAAGGGCATCAAGCGGGATACATCAGAGCGGTTGTTTGAAGATCGCGGTGTCGGTGAGCTGCAGACCCTTCAGACGGTGCTGAACGTACTTGACCAGGCAGGGAAAACGATTAATGACTTTATGCGTCCCGGGTTGATAAATGATCTTGATTCAGCCCAAGTGCTCCTCGAGTATACCGTGGCGGAAGTCGGGTCTTTGTCTCAAGCTACAGCTGCATATTGGGATTCCGTGATCAGCACGGTTACGGGCATCAACGCTGACAGCGTTGCGGAGCTTATGCTGAACTCAATTGCTCTTGCAACAAACAGCGACCAGGCGGCGCGGATATTTGCCGAAGGCTTTGAGGCCCAGCTGGTGACATCGCTGAAAAATATGGCGGTTGCACAGATGGTTGATGAGGTCGTTATGAGCCAGCTGCAGCCGGCGATGAAAACCATTGTTGAAGGTATGATCAGCGGAGACATGACGTCTGCCGATCTTTCAGCTTTTGCCTCGCAGGCCCAAACGCTGGCCGCCACAATCGCCCCGGTCATCAGTGAACTGTACAACGTGTTCGATTCCGTTTCGCTGAACCGGTACGTGTATTCCGGAACACCAATCGAGGCCCGGGCTTACGGCGGGCCGGTAACGGCAGGACAGTCGTATATTGTAGGTGACCGCCGCCAAGCTGAAGTTTTTGTTCCAGGATCGGACGGGTACATTTTTCCGGAAGTCCCTGGAAGCGGGTCCGGATCGGTGCAGGTGGTAATGCCCGCAACCATAAAAGTCCAGATAGGCGACCGGGAATTCAATGCCTATCTCGACGAGCAGGCCGTAAAGCGCGAGAGCAGGATTTCCGTTACCGGCAACCGAACGGCAAGGACGGTGTACTGATGCTGCTGCTTACCATCAACCACTCAGGGGAAACGGTGCGCTGCAGCACTGAAACCCGGCCGCTGGAACATCAGTGGCACGGCGTGGTGAGCCGAATCGATCCCATTATTGTCCGGTCAAACTACGACTACGGCGGGTACCTCAGGGTATCGATGCCGACGGTCAGTTTTACTCCGGCGCTGTTCGACCCCGCAGAGGGCCTCATTTCGGTTTTTCCTCCACCGAAAACTCTGCTTGCGGTGGTCGCGGCGACGGATTCGGACGAAGCATCCGCCGAAACGCTCTGTAGTGGAACACTGGTCCGCACCCGGTGGAGCGAAAAGGAAATTGTGTATACCCTCTACAGCAACCCGTACCTTCCAATTCCCGGCGCGGGGGAAGAGCTCAGCGTTCAGTACTCGGCAAATAAATCGAGCTGGCACAGCAGCTACCAGGACGGCGACCTCTACCTTCGCACATCAACCGACGGGGCCACATGGAGCGGTAGCGTTCAGTTTGTCATGCCCGGGGGAACGCCTTTGGCAAGCTGGGGACCGACAACCAACCTGGTTACAGGGTTCTTTACCAGACTTTGCACGGAGCTCGGGCTCACGCTCGACAGCACTCATGCCATGGCGAGCCCGCCGGTAATAACCGGCACCGTTTCGGGAAACTCGCTGCTGCTCGACGTAGCAGACGCCGTTGCAGCCTACTTTGGGCTTTTCTTCTGGATCGACCCTGAAAGCATGACGCTACACCTGGTCGACAACGTAGCTGAAACCGGCACCCCGATCGATTACGGCCGGTTCGACTTTGTCCGCACGCCAGTTTATACCGACATGGTGCCGGTAAACACCGTCAGCGACGGGACGGGGTTTGTGTATACGGTGGGAGAATCGACGTTCGGGCAGGAGGTTTCGGCCGGGCAGGGCCTATACGCCACTGATAACCGGTATCTGAAAAAAATTGCCGATTATCTGGCGAAGCAACAGATCGAGTTTACCGTTCCGGAGAGTTTTGGCGTGTTTCAGTGCGGGAGGAAAGCCTCCTTCATTGAGTCGAGAACCCCGGTTGAAGTGGGCGCCGAAATGTGGATGAGAAGCGTTCAGTACGATCTCCAGTCGAAAAAAACAACACTGATCGGCGAGGGGGTGATTGCATGAAAGTGATCTACACCGATACCATCGAATCGATCACGCTTGTAAGCGGCACGGTCGACGCGGAATACCCTTTGACGAACCTTCAGAATGGCCACCCGCGCAAGCCGTTCAGGACGACGACGCCGAGCTGTGTCATTCGGGTGGTTGAGCCGGGAATCGCCACGGCTTGCGCCATTGTGCTTACTAATGCAAGTTCGGTTTCGGTGGCGGCCGTTATTGCCATGACTTACGAATGGGGTGAGTCCGAAGCCGGGGCTATCATTACGGCCGGGCAGGACGAAACCGGTGCGACTATTGCGTGGGTTGACGAATCGGATGAGGTGGAGACATGGGAGCAGGAGTTTGACAATTTCGACGGCGAAACCGGTTTCTTTTTTGCCGAGTTTCCCGCACTGCTAACGTCTGGAACTCGCACGATCGATATCACCCTCACCGCGCTGGATCACAGCTACGTGAGCGCAGGATTACTGGTAATCGGTAAATCCCTTTCCTTTCGGGATTTTCGCCACAGCAGCTATAAAGGAGGGTATCTCGACAACGGCACCGAGATTGAGTTGCACGACGGATCGATATGGTACAAACCGGGCATGGTGCAGCGAGCCCCGGAAGGTCACGTTGTGATGCACAGCGGAATAACCGGGCCAGACCCTGCCGGATACGCGACATACAAGGATTTTGACGAAAAAATCATCCGGCCACTGGGTAAAACTCCTCTGGCGTGGAAGCTCAGCCAGAACGGGAATCTTACCAATATTTTTGCTGGGCTCGACGAAATGCCTTCCGAAGTCGCCCACGGGCTTGATTACAAACTCGTAAGCATAAAATTGAGGGAAAAACTGTAAATGGCAAATCTGAATTTTAAAACCTCCCTCACGGGTGGCGGACTCACGGCAGTAGACAGAAATGTGTCGGGCATGAAGGTAGACGGCTCCTACTGCTGGGCGTCAATTTCGAACGCGCTTTACGGCTACCGGTTCAGCGGGTCCAGCCTTGCAACTGCAGACGGGCTGACGGTAATCATTCCGTACGGCCAATCATCCGGCACCGCAGGCCGGTGGCTGTTGCAGAGGATTAAGTATTTGTCAGCACCTGTTGTGCAGGGGAATCTCACTTTTGAAGACGGAGCAGACGGAATTGTTTTTGGGGACGGGTCTCAAATGCGCCCGTCAGCGACGCACGGTCTCTGGATTTACCAGGGTGATGACTCAAAGCCGCCGGTTGTACGTAATGCGGCAAATACTGCAACGTTGCTCGCGCTCAACCCCGCAAGCTCGGCGGAGCATATTGCTGGTACGGTTGACAACAAGCCTGCCACTCCTTCCGGTGTCGCAGCTGCTGTCGGCGCGGCAAACTCGCCGTTTGTGAAATCAGCGCTCAACGCGATCGGGGAAGCCCCGATTTTCGCTCCTCGGGCATGGGTAAGCTTTAACGGCTCCGGGACAGTGGCGATTTTAGGGGCCGGTAACGTAACCAGCATTACCGACCGCGGAACAGGCCTGTACACGGCAAATCTTGCAGTTGCGCTGCCTGACACCAATGCCGCCGCGATTGCTGGGTGTCGCGGCGATGGAGGCGAGGCTGATCGTTGCCCAACAAGTTACATCGCATCGACATCGCAGGTTTATGTCTGCACTGCAAATTCCGGCGCAAGCAAGCAGGACGTCGGTTATGTGACACTCGCTATTATAACATGACAACCACAGATAAAATGGCCATTATTTACCAGACAGAAAACGGCATTGCAGTCATCACCCCAACATTGAGCGGGGGGTATCCAATTACTGAAATTGCGCTGAAAGATGTTCCGCCTGGGCTCCCGTACATAATTGTAGCAGATACTGACGTTCCGGATAGGACGTTTCGGGAGGCGTGGGAGGCAGACTTTTCAGTTCCAGCCGGATTCGGAGCAGATTGGGGAGTCGGTAGTCATCTGGCTGTAGTCGGCTACGACAAAAGCGGCGCGGCGCGCAAATTTCGGGATCAGTCGAATGGAGCCGCAACCGCGTTCCGGTCAGCAGCGAGCGTACGGAAAACTACCACTGAGCCCGCGCAGCCGAACGGTGCCGCAATAACCATCAACCTCGAAAAGGCGCGGGAGATTGCCCACTCCATCCGCCGCCGACTGCGTGATGCCGAATTCGTCCCGCTTGACGATGTGATAGCAAAGCAAATCCCCGGCACCGATTTTGCGACTATCGAGGCCCAGCGGGAGACCGTGAGGCAAAAGTATGCCGCTATGCAAGCGAATATCGACGCGGCCGGGTCTCCGGAAGAATTGAAGGTAATAATCACACCCGCATCATAATGGCAGAGGAAATTTGTTGCACGGACATCGTCCGGCAGGACGAACGGTTGAAGGGGATAGAAGAGCGGATGTCAAAAGGCGAAACATCCATTGAAAAACTCTGCGACAAGCTCGAAAGCAACACTCGCTGGCTCATAGGCCTGTTTTTCAGCGAAACCTTGCTACTTATTGCGGCGCTTGGGCTCCTGCTGAAAATATCGGGCATGGTGCCAAAATGAGCCCCAATGTCGAACTGGCCATTTATGCCGTACTTGCCCTGTCCGCAGGGCTTCTGGCTGCTTGGCGCGACATCCGCGAAAAACTGAAAAAAAGAAACGGACCATGAGCGACGTAATCAGAATAGCACAGGAACTCCTGAAAGACCGTGGATTTTATGCCGGGCCGATCGACGGCCTTGCCGGAAAGAAAACCCACGATGCCGCAGTGGCGGCCATCGGCAAAAAATACGGGCTCATTCCCGACAAGCAGCGGGCTGAAGAGTATGCAATCATGTTCGTGCAGGACTACGCCCTTACGCTTGGCCTCGATTCCGGTCCGGTAGACGGATGGTACGGACAAAAAACCGCCGATGCGGTAAAGCATATCTGCAGGACGATAGCTCAGCCGGTTCCGGCGCGCAAGCCCGGCACAATCCTTTCTGAGCAGGACTTTGCCGAAGCGTCCCGCAATGCCGGTATCGAGCTTGCCATGGTAAAAGCCATCACATCGGTAGAGAGCCGTGGCCGTGGATTCCTGCCCACCGGAGATCCGATCATTTTGTTCGAAGGGCACGTGTTCTGGTCTCAGCTTGAAAAAGTGGGCAAGTCTCCTCAGAAGATATCTCTTACGCTACCGCAAGGGATACTTTATCCCAAGTGGGTGAGCAGCTTCTACGTCGGCGGAGCGGGTGAATGGCAGCGTCTCGGAATTGCTGCAGAGGTTGACCAGGGCGCGGCTATGCAGTCCGCAAGTTGGGGACTCTTACAGGTGATGGGGTTTCATTTCAAGGCCTGCGGGTACGCCAGCATTCATGCGTTCGTCGAGGCAATGCGCCAAAGCGAGAAAAACCAGCTTGTCGCCGCGCTCAGGCTGATGGCTACCATACCGGGAATGCTGGCGGCAATCAAGGCGCACGATTTCAAAGGAATTGCCCTCCGCTGGAACGGGGCTGGCTACGCCAAGCACGGCTATCACACCCGGCTCGAACAGGCTTACCGGAAATACTCCTGAAAACTTAACCTATAAGTTGATTTATGGACCAGATTATTGCATCAATCATCAGCATTTTCGACCCCTACTACATCATCGTCGTCGTTTTTGGCGTCTACGGTGTCTCCAAGGTGCTCGAGCGATACGTTCCGGCGCTGACCCCGGCCAGGATTTCAGCCTGGGTTGTGGCGTCAAAAAATCCACTTTTCGCCGTCATCAAGCAGGACTGGAAAAAGTGGGTTACCGTTGCCATCGGCGCTGGCGCGGGAGTGCTTTTTGTGCAGGCCGGGTGGATGACGCTCCGGCAGGCCATCCCAAGCTTTCTGCTTGCCGAGGTAGGCTACAGCTACCTCATTAAATATATTTTCACGGCGCTCAAAATTGAATACCAGCATGATTAGCCTCATAGCCAAACTCATCCCCTACAAATGGGCAATCACCGCCGGCGCGGTGGTGCTGATCCTCTCAGGGATCTATGTAAAGGGCCGAGCCGACGGCAAGCATGCCGAACGTGCCCGCTGGGAAGCCCGCATGGTGGCGGTGCAGCACAAGATCGATGCCCTCGAGGTGGAGAGCGACAGCCTGGCATACTACCGCCAGAAAGCCGCAGCAGCCGAAATTGCGGCCGCACAGAGCCATACCGCCGCGCTTGCCGGAAAGATCGAGGCGCAAAAACCGGCGATCAACGTCTCCGGCCCGATGCCGAAACCGGCAATCGATCTCTACAACGAAGCCGTAAGGGGGGCAAAATGAAAAAAATCGCTGTAATGCTCATGCTCACGCTCGGCGCGTGCGCAACAACAATCCCGGCCGTGCCGAAGTTTCCACAGCCGCCCGTTGACCTGCAGGATCCTCCGCCCCTCACGCCCCTGCGGGACGGCGCCATGATGAGCGATCTCCTGCAGAACGCCACGCAGAACTACGGGCAATACCATGTAGTGAGCGCAAAGCTCCGGGCGTGGAACCGCTGGTACGATGAGCAGAGATTATTATTCACCAAAACAAAGTAAGGAGAAAACATGCCACTTTCAGACGAATTCAAAGCCGCCATGCTTGCTGGCGGTGAAGCCTTTATCGCAGACGGAGGCATCCTTCGTATGCACACCGGCGACCCTGGGGCAGCCGGAACAGCAAACCTTCTTGCACCAGGAAACGGATACGCTCATCTGACCGGCGTAGCGTTCAGTGTGAATGGCTTGTACATCGACAACGACAACCCGCAGGTTCTCGGAGTCCGTACAGGTGGAGGGAACATCCAGCTGACGCATTTCAGCCTTTTCAAGGCGAATGGTACATCACGGGTGATGCATGGCCCTCTTGCTGCTCCGGCGACCTACGCCGTCAACGGTGATCCTCCGGTTTTCAGCGCGCACACTCTGAGAACCTCAATCGCCGACCCGGCGTAAAGTATAACGTGATTTACAATCCCGCCATAACCGCGTACGTCGCCGACCTTGCCGAAAGCGCGTCTGTCGAGATCGGCGACAGCAAGACTGTGGATTTTTTCCCGCAGGCAAAGGTCATACGGGACGGAAATGCCGCGAACCTGAGCCTTCGGTATCTCGGAGGGTCTGTGTCCGGGCATGCTGAAGCTGACGGGGTTGTGACCGCTAAGGTTGACGATGCGACTGTCGAGTTTTTCGACAAGCCGGAATCCGGGTCTTTTGAGATTGAGGTCGTGCTCAACAAGCGCCCCGCGTCAAATCGCTTCGACTTTTCGATTCGGTCAAAAGGAGTTTCGATTTGGGAGCGGATGGCCGAGATGCCGGCGGAACTGGTTGCTCGCGGCGCTGTCGTGCCGGAGGATTCTGTCGGGTCTTTGCTTGCTGTTGGCTCCGACGGCATCCCGATTTTTGACGTCAAAAGGCCCTGTATTGTGGACGCGACGGGGGCATCAGTGTTGGGCGAGGTCGAGATTATTGGCGACGTCCTGACCGTCATTGCCCCGGCGGATTTTCTTGCGGCGGCGGCTTTGCCGATCAGGGTTGATCCAACCGTCGGTTATACAACCCTTATCGGTCTTATCGATGTGACTGCTGCCGCGAACTGGCCGTCATTTCTGCGAATCTCACTGCCGGAGCCCGCAAAAAACCTTGTCGTGCAGGTCTACTGCAGTGGCAGTGGAGTTTCCGGTAAGGGGTTGCTTGCGGCTGCCGATGGCGCAGGAGGAGTCTACGGGACACTGCTCGGAAGCTCATCCGCTGTCGCGCTTGGCTCGCTTGGCTGGACGCCTTTTGTGATACCGGGCACTGTTTCAGCTGGGACTTATTTTATCGGCTTTGTCACAAATGGCAATGCCGGGTTCAAATTCCGCGACGCGTCCGGCCAAGCGCTGATCTATGCCACCGGGCCGATCTCCGGGTACTATGACAGCCCGACAAGCCCTGTGCCAAATCCGGGATCGATCCTGTCTGGGTATGTATATGTGATGAAGCTGGACTATGACGTCGATACGGGCGGATCAGGCCCAGAGATGTCGTCACTGGTAACCGGTATCGGCACTCCGTCGGCTACAGCTGGGCCACTCGCGCAAGCGTCTGCAGAAGTACCGGGCATTGGGACGCCTTCGGGAGTTTTGTTGGCTCTCCCTCCGGCGTCCGGGGCGTCTGAAGTGATAGGAACCTCCTCCGCCACACTTTCCGATCTGCCTCAAGCATCAAGCACGATAGAGTGTACAGGGCAACCCTCCGGCGCGCTGGCAAGTTTACCGGCAATCAGCTCCGAGGTTCTTGGTGTCGGGACTGCTACTGGATCGGCGGCCCTGCTTGTCACCATGTCCGGAGAGGTTGTCGGTATCGGCACCGTGACCGGGTATATGACGGTCGAGCAACCGGAGCCCGAAGGCCCGCAGATGTACGCTGTCGTTTCAGGGCTCGGGCAGATTTCCGGGGAGATTTCGATCTTGCCGACAGTATCGGCCGACGTCGTCGCTGCAGGCTTGTCGTCCGGCACTCTTTCGGGGCTTTCGTCCGTAGGGGCTGAGGTCTACGGTGTCGGAACCAACTCTGGGGCGCTTGCAGATCTGCCAGGCATCGGAGCAATTGTGTCCGTGATCGGGGTTGTGGTTGGCGGCGGTGAGCCAACATTCCTTGCGTTTTGCGGAGTCCGCGCAACGCCTTATATTATAACAACTCTTGAGGTGTCTGAGTACATCAGACAAATCATAAACGTGGAGCCATCATGCTGATTTTGCGCGGAAAACCGGTAAAAATATCCGGTAAAATTATTATTGATGGCGCGGATACTGTGTCCGGCGTGACGGTGACAATCGTGGGGCCTCAAGGGGACGATGTGATTACCGGAGCAGCGGCAAACGTATCGGGTGACTCATTTTTTTATGTACACCAGACCAACGAGACGGACCGGAAAGGCGTTTATAAAGCCATAACGAAAACGTCCGCAGGAGTATTCGCTTCCCCAGAAGAAACTGAGTTTGAGTTGGAATAGGTGCCGCTCCATCGTCTTTTTTGCCCCGGCTCGTCCGGGGTTTTTTTATTGGTGCAGGCGTTGGTATACATCGTAAAAATCCAATGGGATACAGTTTTGATCTGCGCCAATATGACTCCCCTAAGCTCCACAGCGGAAGCACAAACGGCAACCTCGCCCAGCGACTTTTTTGTGTGGGGCCGGTTCCCGCATGGCGCTTTCTCCATAGCCGCGCTCCCGTTTCAGAAAATACCCCGTTGCCTGCTCGACTCCGTTGATGGTTTCTCCTTCCGTTCGAGAAAAATTCACGTAATAATTGTTAAGCGTTGCCCGCCCGGAAATTCGGAGCTATATTCGACGGCATGTATGCTGCAGTGCTATACCGCATCCTTCTGGAGGCGGCGAATCTTTTACTTATACCCTCACGAAAAAAACGCTCAGGAGATGAAGCTATGAAACACATGAAAAAAAACATTGCCGCGATGGCCCTGCTTGCCGCATTGCTCTTCCCCCTCTCTGTCGGAGCCATGGAGCCGGTTCCGACAAAAGCTCCCAAAACAGAGGCTGTCCCCGATAATACGAAAGGCCTGTTCGTTGTGATTGCGGATGCCGATCCCATGACCCAGATGATGGCGCTGGTGCTTGCAAAGGAAACGGTATTGCAGGGCAAAAGCGTGCAGATTCTTCTGTGCGGTCCCGCCGGCGATCTGGCGCTGCAGAAAAGCCGTGAGGTTATGATGAAGCCCCTGAACAAATCCCCTCAAATGCTTATGGGGGATCTTATGGCCAAAGGGGTGCCGGTCGAGGTCTGTCCGCTCTATCTGCCGAACAGGGGGAAAACGGAGGCGGATCTCATCAAGGGAGTGACTGTTGCCAAGCCTCCTGTTATCGCCCAGAAACTTCGTGCCGAAGGCATCAGGCTCTTTACTTTCTGACAGCGGTAGTCCTTCTTTTTTCAGGCGCCTCATGGTTGAGGCGCCTGTCGATATCCGTCCTGTCCTCCGCAATCCCCGCCTTCATCGGCAGTTCTCCCTCCCTTCGTGTTTCACGGGCGATTCAGGATTTCTGCCAGCCGCCATTATCGGGATTGTTCTGTGTGCTCAGCCATCTGCAGGGCTCGGCATTCAGCGAATTACTGAAAAATGATGCTTCGGATTGATAATCACGCAGGCAGGTTGTAAATTCATATTCAGGTTCATTCCTGTACAGGCCCATCCTGTTTTCTGTTTATTTTGTATTATGCTGTTTAATTCAAACCCAATGGCCTAACGGAGTTACTATGTTTCGTCCCAGATTGACCCTGCGTTCAGCCCTGATGATAGTTCCTGTTTCCGCGCTTCTGTTCTCAGCCTGCTCATCTTCGAAGGTGTCGCTCGATTCGTCCGCTGCTGTCGAAGGCAGTTATGAAAAGGCCCTCGGCTACTACGGCAAGGAAGATTATGAAGATGTCGCTCTGACGCTCGAACCGGTAATGTTCACCTCCCGCGCAACGGCACTCGAAGACGACGTTCTCTTCCTGCTCGGGCAGTCCTACTATAAATCCAAGCAGTATCTGCTTGCCGTCGATATGTTCACCCGTCTCCTGCAGCAGGTGCCCTCTTCGGCATATGCCCGTCAGGCACAGTTTCAGCTGGCGCAGTCGCATGAAAAGCTCTCCACTCATTTCGAACTCGATCATGAGCATACCCTGAAAGCCATTCAGCAGTTCGCCGTTTATCTGGATATGTATCCGGGAAGGGATTCCGCACAGGCAGCCGCTGATGTCGATATGTATCGGGAGATGGTGAAAGTCAACCCCTCCAACGATGCGTACCGGGAACGGTACCTGGCGTCTCAGGCCGAGCTTGAAAGCGGCCAGTCGCAGGCCTATGCCGAGAAGGCCATCGCCGCCCTCCGCGAAAAGCTTGCCAAAAACGTCTACTATATCGGACGGCAGTATATCCAGCTGAAGAAGTACAAGGCCGCAGGTATCTACTTCGATGAGGTGATCAGGCGCTACCCCGATACGATCTTTCTCGAGCAGGCGTGGCAGTCCAGAATCGATGTGCTGATCAAACGAAAGAAATGGTTTGATGCCGGTCAGGCTCTCGACCGCTATCTGCAGCTCTACCCGGATAAAGCCTCCCAGATGCAGGATACCCGCGACGAGATCATGAAGAATTTCAACAACAGCTGAGCCTTTCAGGGTGCATCTGGCTCTATACGGAGGATCGTTCGATCCTCCGCATAACGGGCATCTGGCGCTCTGCCTTTTTGCCGCAGAGCTGCTCAGGGTGGATCGGCTGGTTATTTCAGTTTCCAACAATCCGTTCAAGGGCGGATACCTTGCTCCGGACGCGGACCGGAAGCGAATGGCGCAGCTGCTTGCCGATGAGCTTGGCCGTGTAGGCGTTTCTGCAGAGGTGAGCGGTTGGGAACTGGAGAAAAGGCAGCCCTCGTATACGGTCGATCTTGTCCGCTATATCCATTCGGTCTATTCTCCCGATTCGCTGACCCTGCTGATCGGCGAAGACAGTTTTCGCGAAATCACCTCATGGAAATCATGGCAGAGTCTTTTTTCGCTCTGCCGGATAGCGGTATTCGGAAGGAGTTCATGCACGGATATCATGGCGCCGGAGGTTTTTCCTCCGGATTCGATCCGCTTCATCGATTTCGACTGTCCGCATTCGTCAACCGCAGTCCGCCAGGCTGTTGCCTCAGGGCTTCCGGTTACAGTCCTTCTCCCCTCATCGATCAGGCATTACATCGCAGAGCATGGCCTCTACCGCACCGCGTAGTCAGACTCCCGCGGCAACGGGGCGTCGTTACATGGATTCCGGAGCCGATATGCCCAGAATCCTGAACCCGTTCTGCAGCACCTGACGCGTCGCAAGCGAGAGGAAGAGCCTTGCCATGCACGTTTCAGGTTCCGCTTTCAGGATCGGGCACTCCTGGTAGAATTTGTGGTAGAGTTCCGCAATGGAGTGCAGGTATTCCACCATTTTCTGCGGTTCCAGAATCCGAACGGCGGAGCGGATCACTTCGGGGTAATCGAGCAGCGCGAATCCCAGCTGGACTTCCGGTTCCGTCGTGAGTTTCTGCATCAGATGCCTTCCGGTTCCGTCCGGCTTGAATCCGGTCTCTTCGGCGGCCATCCTCAGGAGGCTGCAGATGCGCGCATGGGCATACTGCAGGTAGAAGACCGGGTTGTCCTTCGACTGTTTTTTTGCCAGTTCGATGTCGAAGTTCAGGTGGGAGTCCTTGCCGCGCATGATGAAGAACAGGCGTGTCGCGTCGGCGCCCACATCGTCGATCAGCTCGTCGAGCAGGTCGGCGTTGCCTTTGCGGGTGGACATTTTGACGGTTTCGCCGTTCACCGTGGTGGTGACGAACTGGTTGATGGCGACCCTCATTTTCGAGGTATCGTGGCCGAGGATACGCAATGCCTCCACAACGTCGGGGTACTCGTCGATATGGTCGGCCCCGAAGACGTTGACGATAAGATCGAATGATCTGCGGTACTTGTCGAGATGGTAGGCGATGTCGGGCAGGCGGTAGCTGGGTTCTCCGGAGGATTTTACCAGAACCTTGTCTTTTTCCTGTCCGAGCTTTGTCGTCAGAAACCAGGTCGCTCCGTCGTAGCGGTCGATGAACCCTTTCGACTGGAGCAGCTCAAGCACCTCATCATTGGCGGATTTCCCGTTTTCCTTAGGGGTGTAGAGGGTGTGTTCATTGAAAAACGAGTCGTGGCGGATATCGATCCGCTCGAGGGTTTTTCTGATGGAGCTGAAAATGATCGATTCCGCGCTGTCCTTGAAAATCCCCAGATCGGTGCGGTCCTTGAGGGTGCTGCCGTGTTCGGCGAAGAGGGTTTCGGCAATATCCCGGATATAGTCGCCCTGATAGTGGGTATCGGGGAAAGCCGAGCCCTGCCCGCACCGTTCGAGGTAGCGGTACCGGACCGATTCGCCGAGAATCTGCATCTGACGGCCGGCATCGTTGAAATAGTACTCCCTGGTGACGGCATACCCCTGTGTTTCAAGCAGGTTCGCGATGCAGTCGCCCAGCACGCCGCCCCGGCCCCTGCCGATGGTGAGCGGCCCGGTCGGGTTGGCGCTGACATATTCCACAATTGCCTTCTGCCCCTTTCCGGAGCATGAGGAGCCGTACCCCTTTCCTTCGACGAGGACATGCTCCACCGACTGCATGATGAAGGAGGGGGCCAGATAAAAGTTGATGAAGCCCGGCCCGGCCACGGTTATCCTGTCCACGGTTCCCTCGGGAAAGCTCATGCGTTCGATCAGCTCCGCAGCCAGCTCTTTCGGGTTTCTGCGGCACTCTTTCGAGAGCAGGAGCGCAATATTGGTGGAATAGTCGCCATTTTTTTTATCGGCTGGTTTTTCGAGCAGAACGGGTTTTTCCGTCGTTATCGCTGCCGCCAGCAGGGCGCTCCTGATGGCAGGAAGAAGGAACTCTTGCATCTCAATAGGTTATAGGGTTGCAGTACGGGATTCGTGAAGCCGGTCAAACAGGCTGACAGGATTCACCTGCAGGAAATCGTCGATGACGTCGAGAATGTTGCTGTAGGGAGCGAAAGCCTCTCCGCTGTTCGTTGTGGTAACGGCCACGCAGTTCATGCCAGCCCTTGCCGCAGCCTCTATGCCCGGAATGGCGTCCTCGAAGACGATGCAGTCTGCCGGATCAGCCCCGAGCAGTTCGGCTGCCCTGAGAAAGATATCGGGAGCGGGCTTTCCCTCTTTGACCTGATGGGAGCCCACCACGGCCTGAAAAAAGTGAGAGACGCCGATAAGGTCGAGCACGTAGGCGGTGTTTTTGGCGCCCGAGCCGGTTCCTACGCCGAGCAGGATTCCCGCCTGTCGCGCTTTTTCAAGAAAAGGGTGCAGTCCCGGCATGGCGGTGATGCGCCCCCGCGAGTTTACCCGGTAGAGAAAATCCTTCAGCTCCGTCAGCCGCTCGGCATCGGGATCGCTTATGTCGGGGTCGAGAAAATAGCGGAGCACATCCGGCCCCTTCATGCCCGCGGTCTCTACGAGATAGCGTTCGGGATCGAGGCCTTCGAGGCCGTAGTCCCGGAAAAGTTCGACCCATGACTCGGCATGAAAGCGCATGTTGTCGGTAAGAACGCCGTCCATGTCGAAAATAAATGCCTGTCTCCTTGCTGGTAGTGTCATCGGGTCTCTCGATCGGGTTGTGTTACTGATGCCGGAAGCGGGTCTCGTTTCAGCCGAGCTCCATGGCGGTCCGGACTTCCTGCATGGTTTGCGATGCCCGGGCCCTGGCTTTTTTCTCCCCTTCGAGCAGGATATCCTTTACCAGGTCTATGTGGGCCTCATAGTAGCGGCGTTTTTCAAGCAGCGGCTCCAGCTCCGCCGATATGGCGGCCGCGCAGAGTTTCTTGCAGTCGACACAGCCCAGAGAGCCGGAACGGCAGCCAGCTTCGATTTCCGCAAGCTCCGGCGTTGGGATAAAGCGTTTGTGATAGCTGAACACGGTGCACACTTCAGGGCGTCCCGGATCGTTTCTCCGGACTTTCAGGGTATCGGTCACCGCGTTGCGGACCTTTTTGAATACCTCTTCGGGCGGGTCTGAAAGGAATATCGTGTTGCCGAGCGACTTCGACATCTTCGCCTTGCCGTCGAGCCCCACCAGTCGCGAAAATTTGGTGATTTTCGGTTCAGGTTCGGGGAATACCTCTCCGAGTGCGGGATGCGGGTAGTGGAAGTTGAATTTTCGTGCGATTTCGCGGGTTATTTCCACGTGCGGAATCTGGTCTTCGCCTACCGGCACGACATTGCCCTTGTAGAGCAGGATGTCGGCCGCCTGCAGCACCGGATAGCCGAGATGGCCGTAGGTCAGCGATTCCATGTTCAGGTCGCGAACCTGCTCCTTCAGCGTCGGATTGCGTTCGAGCCGGGCGGAGGTGATCAGCATGGCGAATAGCAGGAACAGTTCGGCGTGCTCCTTCACCTGCGACTGGCGGAAAACGGGACTTTTATCGGGATCGATGCCGGCGGCAAGCCAGTCGAGCAGCATTTCGATGGTGTTCAGGTATGCGCCGGAGGTTTCAAGCGACGTGGTCAGGATGTGGTAGTCCGCGATGAGAAACCAGGTTTCATAGACTCTTGAACCGTCCTCTGCGAGCAGGTTCTGGTAGTGAATCCAGTTTTCAAGTGCGCCGGTGAAGTGTCCGAGGTGCAGTTTGCCGGTTGGCCGCATCCCGCTTAAAATGCGAAGAGTACCCATAAAAAAGATGTCCGCCGCCGGTATTGATAGATAGATAAAAAACTGCCCCTTGCGGCGCTGTCGCAGTAGTTTGCCGTTATCGTGAACCGGTACCGCTTGTAAAACTGCTGCAGCGTGCCCGGGTGCCTATGAAGTTATAACAGTTGCAAGAAAGATAAAAGACCTTTGTTTGTTTTTTGTTTTCATTACACTATATTGAGCCACTTGTTTCGATTTCTTGACACAAAAAGAGTACTGAAACAGCTATATTTAGAGAGTAAGTCCTATACAACATTCGGTTGCCCAACCATGTCAGATCCGGAAGGAAGCAGCATCCGGCAATTCGAATGTGTGATATAGTAAGCTTACTCTCTTTTTTTTTGAACAATTATAACTCTACGGAAGGCAACTATGGAATCGGGGATCAGAAAAGAGGAACTGCTCAACGCGCCGGTCAGGCATATCGATATCAAACAGCTCAACATAGTACCGCTTATAGACCAGATGGCCGATACCGCCTTTCAGGCCCGCAATCTCGCCAGAGCCGCGTCTATCGTGGACCTCATGCAGCAGGACCGGGAGTGCGCCGTCATCCTCACGCTTGCCGGTTCGCTCATCAGCGCCGGACTGAAGCAGGTCATCATCGACATGCTCGACAACCACATGGTTGACGCCATCGTCTCCACCGGCGCCAACATCGTCGATCAGGACTTTTTCGAAGCGCTCGGCTTCAAACACTACAAAGGCACCCCGTTCATCGACGACGCCATCCTGCGCGACCTGCACGTGGACCGCATCTACGACACCTATATCGACGAGGACGATCTGCGCGTCTGCGACGAAACTACGGGCAAAATCGCCGACTCCATGCAGCCCGGAGCATACTCCTCGCGCGAGTTCATCATCGAAATGGCAAAATATATCGAGCGGAACAACCTCGACAAAAACTCCATCGTCTATAAAGCCTACGAAAAGGGCGTACCGATTTTCTGCCCGGCATTCAGCGACTGCTCGGCGGGCTTCGGTCTGGTGCACCACCAGTGGCACAACCCCGATAACCACGTGGCCATCGACTCCGTGAAGGATTTCCGCGAACTGACCAAGGTCAAGATCGAGAACGACAGGACCGGCATCTTCATGATCGGCGGCGGCGTACCGAAGAACTTCACGCAGGACATCGTGGTGGCGGCCGAAGTGCTCGGTTACGAGGATGTCTCCATGCACACCTACGCCGTGCAGATCACCGTTGCCGACGAGCGCGACGGCGCGCTTTCCGGCTCCACCCTCAAGGAGGCCAGCTCATGGGGCAAGGTCGATACCGTCTACGAGCAGATGGTGTTTGCCGAAGCTACCGTCGCCATGCCGCTTATCGCAGGCTATGCCTACCACAAGCGCAACTGGGAAGGTCGCAAGGCCAAAAACTTCAACGCCATGCTCGACAAAGAGAGCGTCGGCGCATAACCGTTCATAACGAAGTAAAGGGGGCTGCATGAAATTTTTCATCGATACCGCCAACCTCGACGAAATCCGCTCAGCCGCCGAACTCGGCGTGCTGGACGGCGTCACCACCAATCCGTCGCTCATCGCGAAGATCGTCGGCGATCCGTCGAACTTCACCTACAGCGACTTCAAGGCGCACATCCGGCGCATCTGCGACATCGTTGACGGTCCGGTCAGCGCCGAGGTCACCTGCCTCAAGGCCGAGGAGATGATCGCCCAGGGAGAGGATCTTTCGGCGATCCACGAGAACGTGGTGGTCAAGTGCCCGCTCACCATCGACGGCCTGAAGGCCATCAAGCACTTCTCCGCGAACGGCATCCGCACCAACGCTACGCTGGTATTCTCGCCGAACCAGGCGCTGCTGGCGGCCAAGGCCGGCGCGGACTACGTGAGCCCCTTCGTGGGCCGGCTCGACGACATCAGTACCGACGGCATGGAGCTTGTCGAGCAGATCGTTACCATCTACGACAACTACGGCTACCCGACAGAGGTGATCGTGGCCAGCGTCCGCCATCCGCAGCATGTGGTCACCGCAGCCATGATGGGAGCCGATATCGCCACCATCCCCTACGGCGTCATCAAACAGCTCGCCAACCACCCGCTCACCGACGCGGGGCTGAAAAAGTTCATGGATGATGCGGCGGTGATGAAGAAGTAACTGCTCCAGGCACCCATAGTTCTCTCAAGCCGGAATGCCCTGCATCTCCGGCTTTTTTTGTTAGGGAGGATAATCACTGTGACTTTTCGATGCTGTGGTCACGGCATCGATCTTTACCCGAATGTTGGCTGCCGGTAAACTATGAAACAGATTTTTGTGTATGGATTTTTGTATTTTTACAGCAAGTTCAGCCATACTGAGATTTTTTTCCCACTGCATATCATTGGTTCATTAAATCGGTTATTATAAAGACGACCACACTATGAATGAGCAATGAAGGTTGCTGTTAATGCACATGTCCTTGAATGGGCGTTAGACCGTTCCCGGCGAAGAGAAAGTCTGGAACGGAAATTTCCGAAGCTATCCGGCTGGCGGGATGGAGATGCATTGCCGACTTTCCGGCAATTGCAGGATTTTGCGAAAGCGGCTGCCGTACCGTTTGGCTATCTCCTTTTGCAGAAACCTCCTGCCGAGCAATTGCCTGTCGCCAATTTCCGGACAGTGTCGGCTGAATCCGGATCCGGGTTAAGTCCCGAACTGATCGATACCATTCAGGCAATGCAACGCAGGCAGGTCTGGATGAGAGAGTATCTCATCGCTGAAGGGCATGACCGTCTGCCATTTGTGGGTTCCCGCCGGATTGACACTGAGCCTGCCGAAATTGCCCGCAATATCAGGACTGTTCTTGGTATTGACGAGAGCTGGGCAGCCAATCAGCCAAACTGGGGTGAGGCTTTGAGAGCGTTGATTGGAAAAGTCGAAAATGCCGGTATCCTGGTCATGTCCAACGGGATCGTCGAGAACAACACGCATCGGAAACTCGATCCGCAGGAATTTCGCGGTTTTGTGCTTGTTGACGATTATGCTCCGCTTGTGTTCCTCAATGGTGCGGATGGAAAAGCTGCCCGAATGTTCACACTTGCGCATGAGCTTGCCCACATCTGGATTGGCGTCAGCGCCGCTTTCGATTTGCGGGATTTGCAGCCGGCAGACAATGATAACGAACGGGCATGCAACCTTATAGCGGCAGAATTTCTTGTCCCTTCTACCGTTCTTGCAGAATTCTGGCCGCAGGTTCGTGGGAGAGATAATTCTTTTCAGTTGCTTGCTAAACGCTTCAAGGTCAGTGAAATCGTGGCGGCACGGCGATTGCTCGATATGGGGTTTATTGCTCGTGCAGAATTCATGAAATTTTACAGAGCGTGGCAGGATCAAGAACAGCGACTTGCCAAAAAAACCGGTGATGATGGCGGTGGTGATTTTTATGCCAGTCAGAATATCCGTATAGGCAACAGGTTCGGCGATTTGCTGACCCGATCGGTCCAGGCTGGAACGACGCTGTATACTGATGCATGGCGGTTGACAGGCCTGAAGAAGAATACCTTCCAGGAATACGCACAAAAGATATTCGGGAGAAGCGTATGAACTCCGCTCAACCTTTTCTTCTCGATTCGAACGTCCTGATGACCGCCGCTCGCCAGTATTACGCCTTCGATATTGCCCCAGGCTTCTGGTCAGCTTTAGACCGAAAAGCAGGAGATGGTGCGTCAACCCCCTTAACTGGACCGGCATAATTAGAGTTTCCCGGCCTATTTTATTGCTGTTCAATGAATTCCATGGGCGTCAGGTGACTCAAGGAATAGTGCGGTCGAACCTCGTTGTACTCTCTCCGCCAAGCTTCGATTTTCTGCCTCGCATCGTCAAGATCCAGAAACCAGTTCACTGACAGGCATTCATCACGGAACTTCCCGTTGAATGATTCAATATACGGGTTATCAGTCGGTTTGCCCGGTCGGGAGAAGTCCAGGACCACCTTATTCTCATAAGCCCAACGATCCATTTCTTTCGAGATAAACTCGCTGCCATTATCGACTCGGCGTTTCTTTGCGCCGATCTGGAAGTTATATTGGAACCAAGAGAAGATCATGCCGCCTATATTGCGTCATGGTTGAAGGCATTGAAGAACGACAAGAAAACGGTTTTTATGGCTTCTTTCCATGCGCAACGGGCGACTGATTATTTGCATGGTTTTCAGCCCATTTCTCAGTAACGTTAGTAAAAATTGATACTTAGTCTTCTTGGGTAAACTTAAATTCTATCGAATATTTTTTTAATGACAGGGCAGGAACAACACGAGCAGCAGCTTTAGTGCGCTTGTCAAATTCTTGAGCAACCAGTATTCCGCATACTGTTTTTCCGCCTTCTTCTTCTTGCAAATCACCCATATAGCCCAATATCTGACCTATGGCGCGACTGTCGGCCTTGCCTGCTTTAAGTTCAACTACAACCAGAGAGTTTCCATCATCGCAAGTAATATCAATGAAACCGGAATTAACGGCACGTTCGGCACCGTCATCAATAATTTTTAAATGCGGATCAAGACTACAAATATTTAGTCGCAATGCTGCCTGCATATCACGCTCAAGAGTGAATCTTTGTTGGATTGATTCTTCTGTCGAAGGGGTGTCAAAATTTTCTTCAGAGGGCTCAATTTTTGAAGCTGCCAGAGAGTATCCGGCATCGTTAAGAAATTTTTTATAACGTACTACAGCACTTTTGTATGATTGAAGGTTGTTTCGAGTGTTGCCCACAAACTTTATTTTTGAGGGATTCGGTTTTTTTGCGTTCTCATCATTTGTTGAATATGTAAGATCATTTATTACGTTTTCATAAGTGCCATTTCTAAAATGGTCATCAAAATTACCATAGCATTCTTCAACTTTTTTTACTCTATTAATCTGAACGACCTGCGTGTTATCAGCGTATTGTTGTTCGGAAAGCCACTTTTGGTAATCTTGACGCATAATCTCCTCTTTTCTAGAATGGTTTTTTGTCTGGGTCTAACTTAATTATAGGGTTAGCCCTATGCCCGTCCAGATATGTAGATTAAGTCTTTAATGGCTTTGCCGCTTGCCCCATCAAGCTTAAACAACGTGTGACGGAAGGGATATTCAATGCCAGTGATGCTTTTGATTTCTCCCGCTGACAATGGTGGTTTTACATGGTGGAATCGTTGAAGGTTCATAGAGTATTTCCCCTCAGGGTCACCTTCGTAAAGTTCTTTTATGAGCGTTCCATCAGCTTCCCCTAGTGCTACGATACCAACTTCATTTTGGTATAAGAAAACAATATCATCTTGCAATATACGCTCGATCTTGAATTTCCATGGATCATCATTTGCAGAAGCCTTTCCATTGAGCAGCATCTCTTCATGATCCGCTTTCCCGTTGCTGAGGTTAGTGTTGTTAATGTAATAGTCCATCTTAGTAAGATTTATTTTTAGCAAAATGAAGCGCTTCGCACATAGACCGTATGAGATGCCTAGCAGGTTGCAAATACTTTTTAAATTCCTTGCAATATTACATTATTCCCCTCAAATATTTTTTTGTCTCGTGGTGTGATGAACTAGACGAAATGCATTATTATTTTTAGTTATGGATTCATAACAAGCCATCAAACCCATGTTTTCATGGAGGTCAGAAAAGGCTAAAACTAGACAAAAAGATGAGCGAACGAAAACATCTTGTTTCAGCCGAGGTTGAGAGGCTCATTGACGCCACCAAGGGAGGACGCAACGCAGCGCGTACGTGACCGCTGTTTTTTGTTGCTGATGTTTCGTCATGGCTTGCGCGTGTCGGAGGCTTGCGCCCTGCAATTGTCCCAAGTCGATATTGAAAGTCGTATCTTGCACGTTACATGGCTGAAAAAAGGATTATCCACCACGCACCCCCTCCGGCTTGATGAAATCAAGGCGATCAAAGCATGTCTAACGATCCGAACGAAGATGAAGGCGGATACCACCGATGATTTTTTTCTTAGCAATCGACGGGGAGCGTTAAGCCTCAAAATGGCTTGGTTGGCAATCCGCAATTATGGAGAACAGGCCGGGCTTCCCCTGCCAGGCCACCCGCACATGCTTTGTCATGCTTGCGGTTACGCCAATAAAAAAACCCAACCCCCATGCCGCGAGGAGCGAGACTTGATGCGCCGGGAACCCTGCATCATGTGATCATCAGGGGGATCGAAGACGGGAGCATCTTCCGGGACGATACGGACCGGAAAGCCTTTCTGGACCGGATGGGGTTGCTTGCCAAAGGCTCGGGCACGAGCATCTGCGCCTTTGCGCTTATGCCGAACCACGCGCATATCCTCCTGAAAAGCGGCCCGGACGGACTGTCCTCCTTCATGCGCCGTCTGCTTTCAGGGTACGCGCCGTACTTCAACCGGCGTCACCAGCGGGTCGGGCACCTCTTCCGGAACCGGTACCAGTCCATCGTCTGCGAGGAGGAGGCGTACTTCGATAAACTCGTGGCGTACATCCACCTCAAACCTTTGCGTGCCGGACTGGTCGAATCGCTCGATCAACTGGCGCTTTATCCGTGGAGCGGCCACGCGGTGCTCCTGGACAGGGTGAAGTACGACTGGATGGATCGCGACTATGTGCTGCGCTTTTTCGGCGGCAGTGCGGGAGTTGCAGGAACGGCGTATCTCGCATTTCTCGAGGATGAGATGCATATCGACCGTGAACAGGAGCTGTCGGGAGGCGGCCTCGTGCGCTCCCAGGGCGGCTGGTCGAGGGTGCAGTCCATGCGGAAACGGGGCCGGAAAGCCCTCGGCGACGAGCGGATTCTCGGCGGTGAGGAGTTCGTCAAAGGGATATTGAAAGAGGCGGCTGACGGGAAAGAGGTTCCGTTGTCGGAACACGAACGGCTGCAGTTGTTTGACAAAGCTGCCGAACAGGCATGCCAGGCGGAAGGAGTAACCGTAACGTTCCTGCGCTCGGGGAGCAGGAGCGGCCAGCTGCCCTCTCTGCGGAAACAGCTTGCCAAAAAGGGCGCGTTCGAAATCGGCCTGCCTCTTGCCGAAATTGCACGGCGGCTCGGGGTGACGCCGAGCGCCGTCAGCTATATGTTGAAGCGGCAATGAGGCCTGTTGTCCGAATTCCATGATTGCGATGGTTCTGTTTTGCACTGGTTCCCATGGATGAATTTCGTATCCGGATTTTCAACAACAGATCATTTCCCGCTGCGTATGACACATCCATTCTGTACATCGGTTATCAGGCACCTCTCAACAAGCGCTGAACGCCTTGCGGTCTGCATCGATACGGTTGACGAAGATCGCCTGTGGGTTGATTTTGCCCCGAACCTCGCAAGCCCCGGAAACCTCGTGCTGCATCTTGCGGGCAATCTCGGCCAGTACGTGCTCCGGACGCTCGGAGGGAGCCCCAGCCTGCGTGACCGGGCCGGTGAGTTTTCAGACAAGCCATCAAAAGACCGGGACGCGCTCAAGGCCATGCTGCTGGAGCGCGTCGACCAGTGTATTGCGGTTATCGGCGGGCTTGGAGAGGAAGATCTGGAGCGGATATATGCCGTTCAGGGCAGCGAGCGGACGGGCTTCGACATTCTCCTGCAGGTCTCCGAACATTTCAGTTACCATACCGGCCAGTTTGCCTGGTTCTGCAAATACCTGTTCCACGGGGATATCGATTTTTACAGGGGCAGGGATCTCAACGTCCGGTAAAGGGGGCGGATTATCCGCCTGAAATCCCGACAGACCGGCCTATATTATCTCTATTGCAGTGCATAACAGAACACAGGGATAACCATGAATTCAGGAATAGCAATCAGGGACGAGCAATCCGGCGATGCAGCAGCGATAACCGATCTCACCATCGAGGCATTCAAAACGCTGGAAGTCAGCAACCACACGGAACAGTTCGTGATCGAGGCGCTGCGCGCCGCCGGAGCGCTCACGCTCTCCCTTGTGGCGGAGCTCGACGGTCGTGTGGTGGGCCATATCGTATTTTCGCCTGTAACCATGTCGGACGGCACCACCGGCTGGTACGGCCTCGGGCCGGTATCGGTGTTTCCGGAGCTGCAGCGGCAGGGAATCGGCAAGGCCCTCATACAGGAGGGGCTTCAGCGCATGAAAGCGCTGGGCGCCCGGGGCTGCTGCCTTGTGGGGCATCCGGAGTACTACCGGCAGTTCGGGTTCAGCAATTACGGGGGGCTTGCGATAGAGGGAGTGCCTTCGGAGGTGTTTTTCTCGCTTGCTTTCGATGGAGACACCCCTAACGGGAGCGCCATGTTTCATGATGCATTCATGGCGCGCGCCTGAGATGGTCAATGCTATACTCGGGAGTTGATGAAAACAGGCGAACTCTCAACCTGCTTCGAGACAAACCGTGCGCTTCCGCCGAACCGGTCCTCCTGTTTTTCCGGCGTTTTTTTTGCGTGACCGGCTGGCGTAGAAAAGGCTTGTGAATTCGTTTCCTGTTTGCTAACATGTGAAAGACAAGTGTTTTGCTGGGTACAACCCCCAAACTCGGAAAAACATGCCCCCCATCCCGATGCAATGCTTCAGCATTGTCGCGCAGACCTTTTTTCAAGGTT
This sequence comes from Chlorobium sp., assembly GCF_049593655.1. Lineage (NCBI taxonomy): Bacteria > Pseudomonadati > Chlorobiota > Chlorobiia > Chlorobiales > Chlorobiaceae > Chlorobium > Chlorobium sp. The sequence goes on along the minus strand of NZ_JBAWHG010000036.1, from coordinate 67,177 downwards.
TCCTTTCCTCAAAATTCCGGAGTTCAATCCGGAATCCTCGCTTGTCTTTTGTTACCGCATTATACCCGGTTTGAACAGGAGAGGGGATGGCGTAAAACAGCTCCGTCGCCATGTTTGCGGCGAGGCCGGATCAATCTCAGGTTTGTTTTTTCCAATCAAACAACAGGAGCAGACAATGAGCAACTATCCTATCACCGACTTTCAGGGCGATTGCGGGGAGAGCTCGCAGCAAGGGCGGCCGAACAGTGTTGGGTCAGTCAAGGGCCTGCAATGCAACGAAGCTGCCAGTATTCAGGGAAACACGGATCTGAGTACCTGCATGCGCGCCAACAATGGGGCTATGGTGTACGGCATAACCCTGACGGGTTCTCCCGGTATCTATGACTTCGTTGTCAATGTCGATGCACAGGGTCCTCACGGCTTCGGAAGCGGCAGCATGTATCTGGCATTTACCGATGAGTCGGGGGATACCTACTACCTGTCGATATACAGCAGCACCCGGTCGGTGCATACCGTTCGCTACAACAGCGAAAAGCCCGCCATCAAAAGGATATGGTGGAGCGACTACAGTTTCACCGTATAGTCCGCCTGCAGGAATGCCGGCCATGCAGCTTTATCGCGGAGCCATGGCGGGCATTCCATTAAAACGCATTTGCGCTCGGAACGCGGTTCGGAGCGGCAAAGGAAACGGTGAATCCCGTGCATTAACAGGCAAGCGGCAACAACGGGTGCTGCAATCCGGTTAAATGTTGTTTTCCGGGCGTTATCTTTTCGTGCGATAGTGTATTTTGCGGAAAAACGATACGGCGTGTAAGCTCACGCGGTGCGGAGAGAGAGGCTTAACCACAGGGGAACGATATGATCGGCTTTTTCAGACGGGTTGTTGCGGTGTACGATTCTCTGGAGCATATCTGGGAGCACAAGCGAACTGAACGCGCTGCCGCCAATCTCCTGATTGCGGCCTTTCTCGGTTCGCTTGCGCTGATCGAGCTGGCCCGTCAGGGGTGGTTGCCCGAAACCGTTGCCGTGCTGCTGCCCAAAAGCCATTTCTATGCCATCAACGTTGCATTTTCCATGCTGCTCGGGATCGAGGTTTTCGGACTGGTGTTCAGCCTGGCGAACTCGGTTTCCGTTTCGGTGGGCAAGCAGTTCGAAATCCTCTCGCTCATCCTGCTGCGCCACTCTTTCAAGGAGTTTATTTACTTCAACGAGCCGCTTGTCTGGGAGCAGGCGTCAAAGCCGGTGCTGCACATTCTCTCCAACGCCGGCGGGGGACTCCTGATATTCTTTCTGCTCGGGATCTATTACCGGCTGCAGCGCCACCGCGTCATTACGCAGACCGCCGTAGCCACCGCAGAGTTCATCGCCTCGAAGAAGATCGTGTCGCTGTTTCTGCTTCTGGTCGTCAGCTGCATAGGTGTGCTCCAGGGTTATTATTTCCTGCAGGGCCAAACGGTTTACGATTTCTTCTCGATTTTCTACACCGTGCTTGTGTTCAGCGATGTACTGCTGGTGCTGATCTCCCTGCGCTACAGCTCAAGTTATCCCATCCTGTTCCGCAACTCCGGCTTTGCCGTCGCAACCGTGGTCATCAGGCTTGCCCTGACCGCTCCGCTGTATCTCAACGTCCTGCTTGGCGCAGGTGCCATGGTGTTCGCCATCGGCATTACCATAGCGTACAACCGGTTTGAAAAAACAGCACGGCAATCCGCCGGTACAGCGAAGAGTTCGTTGTCACACTGATAACAAGGTGGCTTGGAGTGGCGGACGAAGCGTCTCTGGCCGGGTCTCCGGTGCCGGCTGCTGTTTTTAATGCAATGAGGAGCGTATGCCCCTCCGGGAGTTCATTTCGAGAGCACTTCGAGCTTGACCTTTGCCGTGCCTTTGCCGAAGAATCCGAGCCGTTTGGCGGCTTCAGCGGAGAGGTCTATCACCCTGTCGTCGACGAACGGACCCCGGTCGTTCACGCGCACGATGATCGACGAGTTGTTTTCGAGATTGGTGACGCGCACAATTGCCGGAAGCGGGAGGTATTTATGGGCGGCGCTGGGTTTGTCGGGGCGGAAGATTTCGCCGTAGGCCGTCGGCTGGTTGTTGTGCTGATCGAGGGTTTCCTGGCCGTACCAGGATGCGATGCCGATTTCCTGGTAGCCGCTGGTTTCCCTGTAATCCATCGGGACATAGCGTTTGCCGTCGATCACATAGGGCTTGTTCTTGAGTTTTCCCAGACGGTAAGCCTCTTCCGGTGAAAGCAGCCGTCCGCTTCCCGATGAAAAAGTACCCCGGCTTGTCGAGCAGGAGCTGAGCCCTACGGCAGCCGCCATGAGTGCCGTAAAAAGGATTTTGCGCATCATTGATTCGTCTCCTCTTGCATGGGTTATTCTTAAATAATAGCTATTTCACAGGAAAATTCCCGCTCCGGGCGTATATTCTTCGTTCAATTAAAAAAGCACTTTGCTTGCACAGACCCTTTCTTCCGGCTTTTTTCCACTGTTATGGCTGAACAACAGCATGCGAAAGCTCCTGTCGGCGTCCTGATCATCCACGGATTCAGCGCAACGCCCGAGAGTGTCGCCATACTTGAAAAACCATTGCGGGCTCTCGGTCTGCCGGTAAGCCTGCCGCTTCTTTCCGGTCACGGAGCTTCTTCCCCCGAAGCGCTCAGGGGGGTGACCTTTCATGACTGGATTGCTGATGCCTGTCGGGCATTTCAGGCGCTTGCCGAAAAGGCCGATAAAATCATCATCGTGGGTCACAGCATGGGCGGCCTGATTGCTCTCCGGCTTGCCGCTCAGTTCGCCGGAACGGTTGATTCGCTTGTTCTTGCTGCTCCCGCCCTCAGGCTTGCCTCCCTGCTCGCCCCCGGAAGGCCTTTCCACTTTGCTGCGGCTCCGCTGGCCAGGGTGATAAAACGGTGGGATATCAAACCGGTTTTCACCGGACCCGACTATCTTGGCAGTGTCGCCCAGTATGCATGGGTGCCGACCGATGCCATACTCTCCCTGTTCGAACTGATCGGCGCGACACTGCCGCTGCTCGGGAGCGTTACCGTTCCGGTGATACTCCTGCAGAACCGGCGAGAGACAACGGTACGGTCGGAAAGCGTTGCAATGCTGTTCAATCGTATAGGCACCAGCCACGCAGAGCGATCGGTCATCTGGCTGGAGCGCTCTGAGCATCAGATATTCTGTGACTGCGAGCGCGAAGAGGCCCTCAGAGCCATTCTTGCCTTTGTTTCCGGCAGGCTGAAGCACGATTCGCCGCATGCCGGACGTATCAGTTAACCGTCAGCTACCCTAAACCCGAAAAAACGTTGTACCATGAACTGCCGTATCGCTTCTTTTTTCCCTCTTCTCCTGGTTTTTTTTCTTTCATCCGCAGCGGCCGTTCCGGCGTCCGCTTCAGCTGAAATAGTGCAGCATGAAGGGAAAAACGGCCTCTGCCTCAATGAAATCGGTATTGGAACCGGTTATGCATGGGGCTCTCTGAAAGGTGAATCCGGGGACATATCCGTCTACCCGGCATTCGTGAGACTTGGTTTCAGCGCCAACAGCCTGGTGGGCATAAAGAGCTCCCGGAATACCCTGCAGCTGACGATCGAGCCCTTTCTCAATGCCGTTTCCGGGCCTGAGGATGGTGTCGAGGCAGGATGCGCTCTGGGTGTGCGCTACCTTCACGAAATCGCAAGCCCTCTGGCGCTCTATCTTGAGGCCAGCGTCGCGCCGATGTACTACAGCATCGATACCGTGGAGCAGGGCGCGGCCGGATTCAATTTTCTCGACCAGTTCGGGGCCGGACTGCAGTACCGGGTTGCGCCGGCAATGGCGGTGTTCGGCGGGTACCGGTTCAGACATCTTTCCCATGCGGATCTTGCGGACCGTTCCAATGACGGGATCAACACCAATGCACTTGTCCTGGGTTTTTCGTGGCTTTATTGACACTTGGCGTGTCGATGTAACCGATTCGTAACAGCGGGATTTCTTATGTTGAAAGGCGGCGTCAATGCCGCCTTTCTGCATCTTTTCAACCAATCAGGACACAACCATGATTGCGCCGCGTCCCGGAACATCACCATCCGCGATTTTCCAGAAACTTCTGGTTCTGCTCATGCTGGTTCTGATTGGTTCGGGATCAGGATGTACAGGCAGCGCCGGGCTGGTGCATGTACCCGACAAGGGTGCTTATTCCGCCCGCCCGAAATACATTTTCCTCTTTATCGGAGACGGTATGGGCCTGGCGCAGGTAAAGCTCTCCGACGGGGTACTCGATCCGGACAAAGGCCTTGCCATGGGAGGCTTGCCGGTAACCGGCATTACCGCGACCCATGCCGAAAATCGCTACATCACCGATTCCGGCGCTGCGGGAACGGCTCTTTCGACCGGATTCAAGACCTCCATCGGCACCATTTCGATGAGGAGCAACCACAGGGATACCCTGCGTACCGTCGCAGAGATGGCGAAACAGAAAGGCATGCGGGTGGGCATCCTGTCCAGCGTCGGTATCGACAATGCTACCCCGGCCTGTTTTTACGCCCATAATGCCGGAAGAGGCAATTACCACGATATCGCCGTGCAGATGGCAACAAGCGGTTTCGATTATTTCGGGGGAGGCTATGCCGAGGGCGATTTTTTGCATAACCGGCTCAGGGGCGGGGCGGCCAAACCGGACATTCCTTCGGTCATGAAAGCCGCCGGCTATCGGGTGACGACAGGCCGGGATGAGCTGCTCTCCGTGCTGCCGGGGACACCCTGCTGGGCATATACCGGTTTTGACGGCAAGGCGGCGATGAGCTATGCCATGGATCGACGGAAAGAGGATCTTTCTCTGGCCGAGTTTACCCGCCAGGGCATCAGGCTGCTCGACAACCCTGCCGGATTTTTCATGATGGTCGAGGGAGGAAAGATCGACTGGGCATGCCATGCCAACGACGCCGCCGCCGCTGCGCATGATGTTGCGGCTTTCGATGAGGCCATTGCCGAGGCGGTAGCTTTTTACCGGGTTCACCCGTCAGAGACCCTCATTGTGGTGACCGCCGATCATGAGTGCGGCGGTCTTTCGCTCGGCAACGCTTCCCAGGGTTACGAATCCCGGTTGCAGCTCCTGCGCCGTCAGAAGGTTTCGCGGCAGCGATTTTCCGAGATGGTTGCTTCATGGACGAAAACCCGCAGCGTCTCCTTTGCCATGGCGCTCGACAGCGTGAAGGTGTATTACGGTCTGGGCGACGCGGCTCCCGATTCCGCACTGGCGATTTCTGTGCAGGAGCGGAAAATGCTCAGGGGGGCCTATCCCGCAACGCCTGAGGACTCCGGACCCGGAGCGGAGCGTTTTGCTTCGGCCGTTACCGGCATGCTGAATGCAAGGGCAGGCATCGGCTGGACAAGCAACGCCCATACGGCGGTTCCGGTTCCGGTTTTTGCGGCTGGCGCCGGTGCTGAAGCGTTCGGCGGCAGCTATGACAATACCGGCATTGCCGAAAAAATCATGCGTCTGGCTCGTTTTGGCGGAAGACCGTGACGGGATATCCATGGCTGTTTTTGCGCCGGACGTTCGTTATATTTGCGGTTGTTGTTTCTTTTATCCGGCCCGGTCTTGATCATGAAATCATATGAGGGAGCTGTGACTGTCGGGAGTGTTTCGCCGCAGCGGCATTGCGCTGCAGGTTGTGGTGCTTCGGGAGATATCGCGTATGCATGAAAAAGGCATGCGCGTTGTCGACCTGACGAGGTCGATCGGCCCCGGTATGTCATGCTATCCGGGGACTCCTCCGCCCGGCTCGGTTTCGCTCGCAACCATCGATGCCGACGGCTTCAACGAACAGCTGCTCACCTTTTCCTCCCACACCGGAACCCATGTCGATCTTCCCCTGCATATGTCCGACGGTGCGCCCTCTCTTGATGCTTTCGGTGCGGAGCGGTTCATTGGCCGCGGCGTGGCGCTCGATGTGGCATGCGCTTCCGGAGGCATCATTCCTCTTGCCCTTATTCAGCCCAGCCGCCCCCTGATCGAGGGTGCCGATTTCGTGCTGCTGCATTCCGGATGGGGGCGGCACTGGGGCACACAACGATACCTCTCCGGCTATCCCGTACTGAGCTCCGAAGCGGCTGCCTGGCTGGCCGGGTTTCAGCTGAAAGGGATCGGGGTTGACATGGTTTCGGTCGATCCTTCCGATTCGGAGGAGTATCCCCTGCACAACCTGTTTCTTGCAAACGGGACGCTGATCGTCGAGAATCTGGTTTATCCGGACCGGAGGCTGCTGGGGACGGGTTTTCAGTTTTTCTGTCTGCCTCTGAAGATCGAAGGGGCTGAAGCCTCTCCTGTAAGGGCGGTAGCCTTACTGGATTGATGAATGGATTTTAGTTTGCATTTCTAAAAAGATGGTATTACCTTACGCGGCAATGGATGTATTTTTGCGTTCTTTTCCAGTGCACTGAAAAATCATAGTATGAACAAGTTATTGTTGTTTTCGTCAATCACCAGAAAGGTGATGATGGCGCTTGCAGGGCTTTTTCTGGTAACTTTTCTTTGTGTTCATCTCGGCATCAATCTGATGCTGCTCAAAAATGACGGGGGCCGGGCTTTTTCCGAAGCGGCTGCCTTCATGGGTACGAATCCTCTCATCAGGGTTTCCGAGATTGTACTTTTCGGGGGATTTCTTCTCCATATCGCCTACGGAGTGCTGGTCTCCGTGCAGAACCGGGTTTCCCGGCCGGTCACGTATGCGATACCAAACAAGACGGAAACATCTTTTCTGTCGAAGTACATGCTGCACAGCGGCATCATCGTCTTTGTCTTTCTCGCGCTGCACTTCGCCGATTACTACCTTGTCAAGATCGGGCTTGTCGCTCCTCCTGCCGGGATTTCCTCTCACGATTTCTACGCCATCACCGTTCACCTGTTCTCGAGTTTCTGGTACTCCCTGGTTTACATCGTCGGCTTCGCGTTTCTCGGCTTTCATCTCAACCACGCCATCCAGTCGGCTTTTCAGACCATGGGCTGGAACCACAGCAAGTACATGGACACCATCAAACTCTTCAGCACGGCATATTCCGTCCTGATCGCTGTCGGTTTCAGCGTGATCCCGATCTATTTCCTCTTTATAAAATAGGTTAACAATTGCTAATCCCTGCGATTTTCACTGAAAAAAACCACGTTCAATGATAAGCCTCAACGCCAGAATTCCTGAAGGTCCGATAGCGGAAAAGTGGACTTCCTACAAGTCGGGTTCCAGACTGGTAAATCCAAACAACAAACGCAAGCTCGACATTATCGTTGTCGGTACCGGTCTTGCCGGTGCTTCGGCTGCATCGACGCTTGGCCAGCTCGGCTATAACGTCAAGGTGTTCTGTTATCAGGATACCCCTCGCCGCGCCCACAGTATCGCCGCACAGGGAGGCATCAACGCGGCCAAGAACTATCCGAACGACGGGGACAGCGTTCACAGGCTTTTTTACGACACCATAAAGGGCGGAGACTATCGGGCCCGCGAAGCGAATGTCCATCGTCTTGCAGAGGTCAGCAACCAGATCATCGATCTCTGTGTCGCCCAGGGAGTCCCGTTCGCAAGGGAGTACGGCGGGCTGCTTACAAACCGCTCATTCGGCGGCGCGCAGGTTTCGCGTACCTTTTATGCCAGAGGCCAGACCGGCCAGCAGCTGCTGCTCGGGGCCTACAGTTCACTCAGCCGCCAGATTGCTGCAGGCAACGTTACGCTCTGCAACAGGCGGGACGTGCTCGATATCGTTCTTGTTGACGGGAAGGCTCGCGGCATTATCGCCCGCAACCTTGTCACCGGAGAAATCGAGCGTCACGCGGCCCATGCGGTCGTGCTTGCAAGCGGCGGGTACGGAAACGTGTTTTACCTTTCGACAAACGCCATGGGGTCGAACGTTACCCCGGCATGGAGCGCCTACAGAAAAGGCGCGATGTTCGCCAACCCGGCATTTACCCAGATTCATCCGACCTGCATTCCGGTTCACGGAGATTTCCAGTCGAAACTCACCCTGATGAGCGAGAGTCTTCGCAACGACGGACGCATCTGGGTTCCGGCAAACATGGAGGATGTCGACCGTCTCCGGAAAGGCGAGATCAAACCCTCGGATATAGCCGACAAGGACAGGGATTACTATCTCGAGCGCCGTTATCCGGCATTCGGCAACCTCGTGCCGCGCGATGTGGCTTCGAGAGCCGCCAAGGAGCGGTGCGATGCGGGTTACGGCGTAAGCAGCACCGGTACGGCCGTATTTCTCGATTTCGCCGACGCGATCAGGCGAAAAGGGCACGACACCATCGACGCGCTTTATGGAAATCTTTTCCAGATGTACGAACAGATCGTGGCCGACAGCCCCTATGCAACGCCGATGATGATCTACCCTGCGGTGCACTACACCATGGGCGGGCTTTGGGTCGACTACGATCTCATGACAACCGTTCCAGGACTGTACGCGATCGGCGAGTGCAATTTTTCCGATCACGGGGCGAACCGGCTCGGCGCGTCGGCGCTTATGCAGGGTCTGGCGGACGGGTATTTCATTCTGCCCTATACCATCAGCAACTATCTCGCCGCCGAAATTCACACGCCTCGTTTCGACGCAGGCAGCAGCGAGTTCGATCTCGCTGCCGAGGGGGTTGCCGATAGGCTGCATGCGCTGAAAAATACCAATGGCAGAGAGTCGGTAGATCAGTTCCACCGTCGTCTTGGAAAGATCATGTGGGAGTATTGCGGCATGGCCCGGAACGAACAGGGACTCAACCGTGCGCTCGGCCTCATCGCCGATCTCAGGGATGAGTACGGCAGGAATGTCCGCATTCCCGGGGGTATGGACGAGTACAATCCCGAACTCGAGAAAGCGTGCAGGGTTGCCGACTTCATCGACCTCGGAGAACTTATGGTGCGCGACGCCCTCCAGCGCAACGAGTCCTGCGGTGGTCATTTCAGGGAGGAGTACCAGACTTCGGACGGCGAGGCGCTGCGTGATGACGAGCATTTTTCGTTTGCCGGCGCATGGGAGTTCAAGGGGAGCGGTACGGCCGCGGAACTGCACCGCGAGGAACTTCATTTCGATGTGGTCAAACCTTCACAACGGTCATATAAATAATAGTCAGGACTATGAATTTCACGCTGAAGATCTGGCGACAGAAAAATGCGTCAGCAAGAGGGGAGATCCTCACCTATTCGATCAGGGATATTTCGCCTGATATCTCTTTTTTCGAGATGCTTGATATTCTCAACCAGCAGCTGATCTCGAAAGGTGAAGATCCGGTTGCTTTCGACCACGACTGCCGGGAGGGCATCTGCGGCACCTGCAGTCTGTACATCAACGGACGCCCGCACGGGCCGGTCAGCGGCGTTACGACCTGCCAGCTCCATATGCGGGCGTTCGCCGACGGAGATGTCATCTATGTAGAGCCCTGGCGTGCGAAGGCTTTTCCTGTCATAAGGGATCTTGTGGTTGACAGAAGCGCTCTTGACCGGATCATCCAGGCCGGCGGGTATGTTTCTGTGAATTCGGGAGGCGTTCCTGACGCGAATACCATTCCGGTTCCGAAACCGGAATCCGATGCGGCGTTCGATGCGGCAACCTGTATCGGTTGCGGCGCCTGCGTGGCCTCATGTCCCAACGCTGCTGCCATGCTGTTTGTCGGAGCGAAGGTCTCGCATCTTGCCCTGCTCCCGCAGGGAAGGGTGGAAGCGGTTCAGCGGGTGCAGAAGATGGTTGCACGGATGGACGAGCTGGGCTTCGGCAACTGCAGCAATACCTATGCCTGCGAAGCGGAGTGCCCGAAGCAGATTTCCGTTTCCAGCATCGCCCGCATGAACCGTGAGTTCCTTTCGGCAAAACTGTTTTCCGAAAAGGAAAAGGTGATCAGCGATTCGATCTGAATGCCTTTCGGGGGCCTGTCGGAGGCCCTTTTCAGTCTTTGACGCATCGGACGGCAAATCCCAGTCGTTTACTGGCTTCCCCCCGGCGCAGCGCGGCGTCGAAGTAACCGATAGCGTAACCCCATGCCCGTTCAGGGGCTGATTCCGTCGAGGACCAGAGTCGGCTGTATTCGCCAGCGAGCACAAAGGCTCCGTCGGTGTCGCGGCGCGCACCAGCCGGAAGAATGTCGAGCCCGCTTTTTCCCGCCCTGTCGTCCGTTTCTTTCCAGAGCCTCGTTGCCTTGAGCGCTCCGCCTGCATGATCCTGGCCGCCAAGAGTTTCGCCCAGGGCTTTCCAGTCCGCATCCGTTGCCACATGCCATCCCCGGGGAGCAAGTCCCCTCGGATCGTTGACGGCATACCAGTTGTAGAGTCGGCCGTAGATTTTTCCCTTTGCATCATCGTTTTCATACCGGCACCATGCGCCGGTTTTCAGTTTCGCCCACTCTTGCGGATCCCTGACTTCCGGAATGGGGTCGCCGTTACGGTAACGGGATACATCGAGATTCTCCGCAGTCCACACCCGATTTCCGATAGTAACGGTGCGGTAGCTTCTTCCTTCGCAATCGGTTACCGGTTCGCTTTCTTTTCCGGCGCAGGCGGTCACAAGCAGGAGGAGGAGAAGAAGAAGGGGACGCATGACTTTGCCGGGGGGCGTACTGTTTTTCATTGCGGAAGAAGATGGTGATCTGGTTCATGAACTGATGCGGCATCAGCTTGTAAAATAGTGAGGAAAACGGTTTTTTCAAGTATGATGCCGGTTGGCCGCCGTTGCGGGGGGGATAGGGTGAACCTTTACCTAAGCGCTGCAGTTAAAAGCTTTAAAGAGATCAGCGTTTCCTGTTTGCCGGTGCGTTTTTTTTACGACGGGAAAAGTTGTAACCTCTTTGTAACAATGCCGGTTTGGAAATTGGCATTGAATGTTGTAGTTGATAACCGAAACAAAAAACTCAAGGTTGCATTAAGGAATCTTTACGAGCATGAACACTCCTCCGCAGGGGCTTTTGCATCGGTAACGGCGGGCTCGAAGGTTCAAACCTCCATGTATGGAAATATTTTTTCTTCTATTTCTCATTCTTGTCAACGGCATGTTCGCCATGTCGGAGATTGCGCTGATAACGGCGAAACGTTCAAAGCTTCAGAAGCTGTCCGGAGAGGGCGATAAAGCTGCGGAAGTTGCCGTCAGGCTGGGACAGGAGCCGACACGGTTCCTTTCAACCATACAGATCGGCATAACCTCGATCGGCATCCTGAACGGCATTGTCGGCCAGGGGGCGTTTGCCCAGCCATTTTCCCTCTGGCTGCAGTCCTTCGGGATGGACAGAGAGCAGAGCGGCATACTGGCGACAGCCTTGGTGGTCATTTCCATCACCTATGTCACCATTGTCATCGGCGAGCTGGTCCCCAAGCGTCTTGGCCAGTTCAACCCTGAAGGGGTCGCCAGGCTCGTTTCCCGGCCCATGCTTGCCCTTGCGGCCATAACCCGGCCGTTCGTCCGTCTGCTTTCGGCTTCCACCGATACGATACTGCGTCTGTTGGGAAAAGACCCCCAGTCGGCTCCAAGCGTAACGGAGGAGGAGATCCACGCCATGCTCGAAGAGGGTTCGGAAGCGGGGGTCATCGAGCAGCAGGAGCATGAAATGGTGCGCAACGTTTTCAGGCTTGACGACCGTCAGCTTGGGACCCTTATGGTGCCGAGGGCGGATATCGTCTATCTTGATGTTGCCCTGCCTCTGGAAGAGAATATCGACCGGGTGACCGGTTCGGAACACTCCCGTTTTCCGGTCTGTCAGGGTGGACTGCAGTCGTTGCTCGGCGTGGTTAACGCAAAACAGCTCCTGGCACAGACCCTTAAAGGGGGGCTTACCGATTTCAGTGCACAGCTTCAGCCATGTGTCTACGTGCCTGAAACCCTTACGGGCATGGAGCTGCTCGAGCATTTCAGATTATCGGGCACCCAGATGGTGTTTGTTGTCGACGAGTACGGTGAAATTCAGGGGCTGGTAACCATGCAGGATCTGCTGGAAGCCGTAACCGGCGAGTTTGTGCCCCGCAATCTCGAAGATTCCTGGGCTCTGCAGCGGGATGATGGTTCCTGGCTGCTCGACGGCATGATTCCGGTCCCTGAACTGAAAGATACCCTTGACCTGAAAAGCGTGCCTGAAGAGGATAAAGGGCTCTATCATACGCTGAGCGGGCTCCTGATGTGGCTTCTTGGCAGAATGCCGGTCACCGGTGATGTCATGGAGTGGGAAGGGTGGCGTCTGGAGGTTGTCGATCTCGACGGCAAGCGGATCGACAAGGTGCTGGCCTCTCCGGTTTCGGAAGATCCTGCTGGTCAGACTGTCCGCAAGGCGGAAGGCTAGGCCTGCGTTCCATGGTGTTTCCTGTTGCCGCGCAATTGCTTACATTAAAAGGATGAGGTCAATCACCCGTCTCCATTTTTCTCATGGCCGATGAAGGTTCAGCCACCGTTGCCATATCGGAAGAAAAAAAATAACGGGCATTCCCTCTCATTGCCCTTTTCGCAGCCCAACAAGCAGGAGTTTCCCTCATGAGTACCATGCAGCACCATCCGGACTGTCTTTTCTGCAGAATCGTCCAGGGCGAGATACCGGCAACGGTTGTCTACCGTAACGAACATGTTCTGGCCTTTCGGGATATAACTCCGGCGGCGCCGCAGCATGTATTGATTATTCCGGTAAAGCATATCGCGTCGTTGAGCGACCTGAGGCCAGAAGATCTCGATATTGCCGGTCATATCCTGCTTGCAGCGCAAGTCGTCGCAGAAAAGGCGGGTGTGCTCTCTTCCGGTTATCGCCTGGTTTTCAACAGCGGCCCGGATGCCCTGCAGAGCGTGTTTCATATCCACGGCCATCTTATCGGAGGCAAACAGATGGGCTGGCCGCCGTTTCCCGGAGAGGCCGCACAACACGGCTGAATGTCTTTTGCCGCAGCAATCTTTCAGGAGCTGGAGATACCATGATGACTATCGATCCTAAGGATACCTTGCGCACCGTTCAGACCCTTCAGGGGCCTGTTTCCTGCCATTCACTGCCGGTACTTGCCGAAAACGGATTTTCAGGCGTGCCTCATCTGCCGAAATCAATTAAAATCCTGCTCGAGTCCGCGCTCAGGAACTGCGACAGCTATGCGGTTACCTTTGAAGACATCCACGCTCTTGCCTCTTGGGAGCCATCGAGGGCTGGTGCGTCCGATATCGCTTTCCGACCGTCCAGAGTGGTGCTTCAGGACTTTACCGGCGTTCCTTCGATCGTCGATCTTGCCGCTCTTCGTGAAGCCTGTTTACGGCTAGGCGGCGATCCGGAACGGGTCAATCCCCTTGTTCCCTGCGATCTTGTGATCGATCACTCGCTTCAGGTGGATGTTGCGGCATCGCCGGACGCTCTTCGCCGCAATCTTGAAATGGAGTTTTCCAGGAACCGGGAGCGCTATGCGTTTCTGAAGTGGGGGCAGAAAGCGTTCAGAAACTTCAGGGTGGTTCCCCCCGGTACCGGTATCGTGCACCAGGTCAACCTCGAATATCTTTCCGGGGTGGTCACCCTCGATGGCGGTATGGCCTATCCCGACTCGCTGGTCGGTACCGACAGCCACACCACCATGATCAACGCTCTGGGTGTCGCCGGATGGGGTGTGGGCGGCATCGAGGCCGAAGCGGTCATGCTGGGCCAGCCTCTTTCCATTTCCCTGCCCCGGGTTACCGGAGTCCGCCTCCATTCGGCTTTGCCGGAAGGGGTGACGGCGACCGATCTTGTGCTTTCCGTTACCGAAACGCTCCGTCGTGTCGGCGTCGTCAACGACTTTGTCGAGTTTTTCGGGCCCGGTCTTGACGGGCTTTCCCTTCCCGACCGGGCAACCATAGCCAATATGGCTCCCGAATACGGTGCAACCATGGGATACTTTCCTGTCGATGCGCTTACGCTCGACTATCTCAAGATGACCGGCCGCAAGGACCGGTGCGATCTTGTCGAGCGGTACAGCAAAGAGCAGGGACTCTGGAGGGAACCGGGAAGCGATCCGGTTTTTTCAAGGGTTTTCGAACTCGACCTTTCGCTTGTCGAGCCTTCGATTGCCGGTCCCAAACGTCCTCAGGACCGCATTCCGCTGGCTTTTGCCGGCGCAGAGTGGCGGATGGACATGAAGAGGGTCTACGGCAGGGAGAACAGCGCAGGCAACGGAAGCCAGATGGAGTATGAAGGCAGCCTTTCCCCGGCACTCCCGCCCCGACTTTCCGGAGCAGATGCGCCTGAACCGGCGCTTCTTCCCGGACACGGCGCGGTGGTTATTGCCGCCATCACCTCGTGTACCAACACGAGCAATCCTTTCGTCATGATTGCGGCCGGTCTTCTTGCCCGTGCGGCCAGAGAGCGGGGCCTTGCCCCCAAGGCGTGGGTTAAAACCTCTCTTGCGCCCGGTTCGCGGGTGGTTACCGATTATCTCGAAGCTTCAGGACTTGCCCGCGATCTCGATGCGCTCGGGTTTTCCACGGTCGGTTACGGCTGCACCACCTGTATCGGCAATTCCGGCCCTCTGGGTGACGATATTTCCGAAGCGATAACCCGTGATGATATCATTGTCTGCTCGGTTCTTTCGGGGAACAGGAATTTTGAGGGACGCATCCATCCCCTGGTGAAGGCGAACTACCTGGCCAGCCCTCCGCTGGTCGTTGCCTACGCGCTGTGCGGGACGATCGCTATCGATGTCCGGACGGAGCCGCTTGCCTTCGACAGCCAGGGGGCTCCGGTTTATCTCAGGGATATCTGGCCTTCGGACGATACGATTCGTCAGGTCATTGCCGGATCGGTAACGACGGAGCAGTTCGGCCTGCGTTACGGTGATGTGTTTCGGGGGACCGAAGAGTGGCAGGGGATCGACTTCCCCGACGGGAATCTCTATGCATGGGATCCGGCGTCGTCCTATATCCGGAAGCCCCCTTTTTTCGAGGGCATCAGCGCGGTGCCGGCTCCTCTGGAACCGGTACAGGGAGCGCGCGCTCTTGCGGTGTTCGGCGATTCGGTCACGACCGATCACATCAGCCCTGCCGGAAACATCCGCCCGGCACAGCCCGCCGGGCGCTATCTTCTGAGTCTCGGCATTGCCCGGGAGGATTTCAACAGTTTCGGTTCGCGCAGGGGGAACCACGAGGTGATGATAAGGGGGACCTTCGACAATCTGCGGATACGCAACAGGCTTGCCCCCGGAACCGAAGGCGGTTTTACGACCTGGTTTTCCGGAGACGGCAACGGCGCCGAAGTGATGAGCATCTACGATGCCGCCATGCGCTACCGCAGCGAGGGGACTTCGCTGGTTATTCTCGCAGGCAGGGACTACGGCATGGGCAGCAGCCGCGACTGGGCGGCCAAAGGCACCCTGCTTCTGGGAGTGCGGGCCGTGATCGCCGTGAGCTTCGAGCGCATTCATCGCTCGAACCTTGTCGGAATGGGCGTGCTTCCCCTCGAGTTTGCCGATGCGGAGAGCGCCGAATCCCTCGGTCTGGACGGATCGGAGCTTTTCGACATTCCCGTTGAGGAGTGCCTGCTGCCGGGCGCGGAACTTACGGTTGCCGCCCGTTCGGGGCTTACCGGGCAGGTCCGGCGTTTCCGGGTGATTTCACGGATCGGCACCAGGGTGGAGGCCGACTATTACCGCAATGGAGGTATTCTGCAGAGCGTGCTTCGCCGCCTGGCTTCCGGGATGTGATTTTTTCCGGTGAAAGAAAAAAAGTGAAAAGAATTTTTATGGTTCCGTTGCAGTTATTTACATTCAATCCAGTTAAATAAATTGTCATGCTGTTGCGCGGAGAAGAATGTATATGAAAATGTCGGAGCTGAAGATCGGAGACAAGGCTGAAGTGACTGCAGTAAAGGCGGAACAGGCTGTTCGCCGCCGGATTCTCGATATGGGGCTGATAAAGGGGACCCGGTTCAAGGTGCTCAGGGTCGCTCCGCTTGGCGACCCCATGGAGATTTTTTTCAAGGGAATGTACCTGAGCCTGAGAAAGAGCGAAGCTGAAGGCATTTCGGTTCACAGGATCGGCCATGCAGGCGACGGGGTGCCGATGTCGGGTGATAGAGAGGGCCGCTCCTGCTGCGGGGAAGCCCTGTGACCGAAAGAAAAGAGATCAGCGTCGCCCTTGCCGGCAATCCGAACTGCGGGAAATCGTCACTCTTCAACGTGCTGACCGGTTCTCACCAGAAAGTCGGCAACTTTTCCGGCGTCACCATCGAAAAACACGAAGGCTATCTCGACTACGGAGCCTATCGAATCCGGTTTGTAGATCTGCCGGGCACCTACTCGCTTACGCCATACTCTCCCGAAGAGATCGTTACCCGCAACTATCTGATCGATGAACGGCCTGATGTGGTGGTCAATGTGCTCGAAGGCCCGAATCTTGAACGGAACCTCCTGCTTACCACCCAGCTCATGGAGATGAATATCGCTTTCCTTGCCGCCCTCAACATGATCGACGAGGTGGAAGAGAAGGGTATTTCGATTGATGTCAAGCAGCTTCAGCGCCTGCTCGGCTGCCACATCGTACCGACCTCGGCAAAGAAGAAGAGCGGTATCGATCCGCTGCTTGCCCATATTGTCCGGGTCTATGAAAAAGATATCGAGATCCGCAAAAACAAACTCTCTTTCCGGCCGGAAATCGAAGATGCGGTTGAAGCGATTGCCGGATTGCTGAAGCGCGAGAAGGATCTCGAAGCGGCCGATACCCGCTGGCTTGCCATCAAGCTGCTCGAAAGCGACCGTGAAGTCTATCATCAGGTTCAGCAGTATCCGGTTTGGGTCAAGGTCGAGCTTGCCCTGCAGGGGGCGATGAGGGAGGCCGCGAAGCTGTATGATTCGGATCCGGAGATGCTCATTACCGAAGACCGCCACGCTTTTATCCGCGGGGCCATGAAGGAGTGTGTGCGTTTTCCGGAGGAGCGCAAATCCACGGTAACCGACTATATCGATATGGTCGTGCTGAACCGGGTGCTGGGTCTGCCGGTTTTCCTTTTTGTGGTCTGGGCGATTTTCCAGATCACCTTCACGCTCGGCTCCCCGCTCATGGACATGCTGGAATCCCTGTTCGAGGCCCTTTCCGGTGCCGTGGAGCCGCTGCTCGTCAACAGTACGCTTCGATCCATCGTCATTGACGGCATCATTGCCGGGGTTGGAGGGGTGCTTGTCTTTCTGCCCAACATCGTCCTGCTTTTCATCGGCCTCTCCTTTCTTGAAGCTTCAGGCTATATGGCAAGGGCGGCATTCGTCATCGACAAGGTCATGCACCGGTTCGGGTTGCACGGCAAGTCGTTCATTCCCATGATCACCGGTTTCGGCTGTTCGATTCCTGCAATCATGGCCACCCGGACGCTCAAAAGCCCTACCGACCGCCTTGCAACGATTCTGATCATTCCCTTTATGAGCTGCGGCGCGAAACTTCCGGTCTATGTGCTGCTTGCCGGCGCATTTTTTCCACCGGATGTTGCTGCCAATGTGATGTTTGCCGTCTATCTGCTCGGTGTCGTCGTTGCTCTCCTGAGCGCGAAAATGCTGAAGTCGACCGTGCTGAAATGTGAATCCGAGCCTTTTGTGATGGAGCTTCCACCCTACCGGTGGCCGACCCTGCACTCGGTTCTTTTTCAGGCGAAAATCAAGGCGATGATGTATGTAAAGAAGGCAGGCACCCTGATTCTTGCCGCGGTCCTGATCATCTGGGCGGTCAGCAACTACCCGCACAGCCAGGAGATCGACAGATGGGCCGCTTCGGAGGCCGGCCGCATCGAGGAGAGCGCCATGAGTGCGCCGGAAAAGAAAGCCGCAACCGAATCGCTCCACTACCGGGCGCAGTCGCTTCAGCTCCAGCACTCCTTTGCGGGGAGGATGGGTAAGGTGATCGAGCCTGTCATCAAGCCGATCGGCTTCGACTGGAGAATCGGTATCGCGCTCGTGACGGGGCTTGCCGCAAAGGAGGTGGTCGTTTCAACCATGGGCACCATCTATGCGCTTGGCCAGACCGACGAATCTTCGGCAGAGCTGGCCACGATACTGAAAAACGATCCATCCTTCAGCAGGGCCACCGCACTCAGCCTGATGGTGTTTGTGCTGCTCTACATCCCCTGCGTTGCGGCTGTCGGCGTCATGAAGAAAGAGATCGGCGAGTGGCGGCCGGTGCTGCTTTATTCCGCCTATGTGCTTGTTCTGGCATGGCTGCTCTCCTTCGTTACCTACAGGCTGGCTCTTCTCATGCTGTGACGCCGACGCTCTCCTCCGCTGCCGGGGTTACAAGACCGGCTTCCTCCGCACGCGTGATGATGTCTTCTACCGGGATGTTCATGGGCGCAGTCCGTCCGTCGGTCATGGTCAGCACGACATCCGGATGGGCTTTACGGTGCTCTGTCATGGCGGCCTCCCACTTCTCCTGAACTGCGGGATCAAGGGAGTTCCATGCCAGACGACCCCGGCATTTGGGAAATTTCGAGCATCCGAGCCAGAGGCCCCGTTTTCCGCTTCTCAGATAAAGCGGCGCACCGCATTTCGGACAGGAGAGGTCGGTCTGAAGCGGAGGGGTTTTCATCGGTTCGATATGGCGCTGCTTGCTGAGATTGAGCAGAGTGTTGCATTTTGGATAGCCGGAACAGGCAAGGAAGGGGCCGAGCCGCCCGTCGCGCAGGAGCATCTGACCGTCGCTGCAGGAGGGGCACTTGATGCCGGTCTCCTTCGGTTTCGGTTTTGTCGAGCTGATCGGCTTGATGTTCTTGCATTTGGGATAGCGCGAGCAGCCCAGAAATTTTCCGCTGGCCGTCCACTTGATGATCATGCGGCCCTCACCGCACTTGTCGCAGGTTTCCGCATTCGTGTTCTGCGGAATGAGCGGATCGTTTTTTCTCTGGCTGAGGGCTGTTTCCAGAGGACGGTAGAAGCTGTCGAGCACCTGTTCATATTCATCGTCTCCAGCAGCCACCTTGTCCAGTTCGTCCTCCATGAACGCGGTGAAGCGGATATTGAAGATGTCCGGGAAATTGGCCACAAGTATCTGCGATACATCCCTGCCCAGCTCTGTCGGGGCGATCTTCTTTTTCTGCAGCTCCACATAGCGCCGGTCCTGCAGGGTGGAAAAAATCGATGCGTAGGTCGAAGGGCGTCCGATACCGTAGTTGTCGAGATCTTTCACCAGGGTAGCCTCGCTGTATCGCGCTGGAGGGCGGGTAAAACTCTGTTTCTGGTCCACTTCGGCAAGGTTCAGGCTATCCTTTTCGGCAAGCGTCTCGGGAAGTTTGACGGTCTGCTCCTTTTCGACATCATCTCTGGTCGACGTTCGGGCTTCGTAATCGAGCTCCTGCTGGTCGTCGTACACCCGCATGAATCCGGGGAAAAGCACGCGACTGCCGTTAGCGCGGAACACAAACCGGCGTTCGTGATCCTCGACGTCGACCTTCGTCTGCTCGATTTTTGCCGGAGCCATCATGGCTGCCAGAAACCGCTTCCAGATGAGCTCGTAGAGCCGGTACTGATCGCCGCTGAGAAAGGGTTTCATCGCGTCAGGCTTTCTCATGATCGAGGTCGGCCTGATGGCTTCGTGAGCATCCTGAGCGTTTTTCGAAGACTTCGCCGAACCGCCGTAACCGGTATATTCCGGACCGAACACGGTGCGGATATAGTTATGGGCTTCAGAAACGGCTTCGGAGCCGATGCGGGTCGAATCGGTACGCATGTAGGTAATCAGGCCGGTCGCGCCTTCGCTTCCGAGATCGATGCCTTCATAAAGCTGCTGGGCCAGGCGCATGGTTTTCTGTGAACCGAATCCGAGCTGGTTCGATGCGGCCTGCTGGAGAAGCGATGTGGTAAAGGGCAGCGGGGCTTTGCGCTGCTGGTTCTTGGCGGTAATGTCGCTGACGGCGAACAGGCGGTTTCTGACAAGGGCAGCAGCGGCTTCGGACTGTTCCTGACTGGAGAGTTCGGGTTTGCTGCCGTCAACCCTGACCAGTTTGGCCCTGAACATTTCCCCCTTCGGGGTCGCAAAGTCGGCTGAAACCGTCCAGTACTCCTGAATTTCGAACCGCCTGATCTCCTCTTCCCTCTCGCAGATAAGCCGGAGGGCAACCGATTGCACCCTGCCGGCAGAAAGTCCCCGAAGCACGACATTCCACAGGAACGGGCTGATCTTGTAGCCGACGATCTTGTCCAGACCCTGGCGGGTCTGCTGGGAGCGCACCAGTCGGTAGTCGATCTGGCGGGGTTCGTTTATGGCGGCCAGAATGGCGTTTTTCGTGATTTCGTTGAACAGCACCCGGAATACCGGTTTCCGGGCGGCCTCGATTTCGTTCGAAATATGCCAGGCAATTGCCTCTCCCTCACGGTCAGGGTCAGTTGCGATCAGCACCGAGTCGGCTTCTCCGGCAAGTTTTTTCAGCTGCCGTACAACTTTTTCTTTTCCGGCTATGATCTCATAGCGTGGTTCGTAGTGATGGTCGAAATCAAGTCCGATCTCCCGTTTCGGCAGATCCTTGATGTGACCCACCGACGCAAAAACCGTATAGCGATCACCCAGATACTTGTTGATGGTTTTTGCCTTTGACGGGGACTCGACGACTATAAGGGTTCTGTTTCTGGCCGAAAGTGCTTCAGATTTTGATGCCATTGAAGGATCCCTGCAGTAAGGATGTTATCATGAAGGCGCCGCGTACCGACAAAGTCGGGGCAGTACCCTGGAAAATTGAAAAAAGATAGGTGTTGCCTGCCAAAAAACAAATTTCCGGGGAGCCGGACAGGATACTCCGGAAACACGATACGGGGACAATATCGGAAAGAATGCAATTATATGTTATTATTATTTCATTCCCATCCAGCCAACAAGCTCAGATACTCATGATACCATTTTCTTTGAGAACCATGGCCCGTATTGCAGCTCTCCTTATGATGATTGCGGCTTTTTTTCCCTTCGGGGCAGAGGGAGCCTCATCCTTTTCCCGCTCGGAGGAGACCACGGTGCCGCTAAGGGTTACCAGCGGCAGTGAGCAGGGTTATACGATCAAGGTTCTTGCCATCAGGACAGACACAGCCCTGCTGATCGATCTCGAATCGTTTGCCCGGGCCCTCCGGCTCAGCTTCCGGCAGGAGTCGGGCGTCATGCTTCTGGAGGAAACCGACAACGCTCCCGGAAGCAGTTGCCAGCTGAGAAGCGACAACAATTTCGCCTTGATCGTGCCCAGGGATTCCCAGCGCATGAAACGGGTCGTGCAGCTGCAGTCCGCACCGCTTGTGATGGACGGCAGGCTTTTTCTTCCCGTGCGGCATGCCTGCCGGCTTTTTACGCTCTGGCTCGACAAGGATATCGTTTACGATTACTCTTCCGGCATCATGACGGCCTGGCTTTCGGGAACAAGGCTTGGTGACTCCGTCGGCTATGTTGGGGTAACCAGGCCGGGGGAGACGGTCGCCGATATTGACGGGCGTAAAATTCCCTCCGAACCGGGCACCGTCATCAAGGGGGTCAATGTCGAAAACAAGGCTAACGGAGCGGTTATCATTTTCAGTGCAGCGGGAAAAGCGGTCACAACCGCACTGACGAAGCCCGATGAAACCGGTCGGGCATACCTCACCTTTCAGAACGCATCGTGTAATGCCGATGCCCTGACCAAGCTGTTCAGCGGCGGCCTCGTCAAGTCGGTAACGCCCGCCGGCTCAATGGATGGGGGGCTTCGCTTTGCACTCGGTCTCGACAATCAGGGGTACAGGATCAAAACGGTCGATTTTCAGCGCGACGAGAAAAATAACCGCTATCTGGTCTATGTCATGAGCGAAGCGGATGTCAAGGGCATCCGGCAGAAAGAAAAAGAGCAGCAGATCGCTAAAGTTCTCAGCACCGATATCGAGAAATGGAAGCTCAACACCATCGTACTCGATGCAGGCCACGGAGGACACGATCCCGGAGCGATAGGGGGCCGGGGTACCAGAGAGAAGGATGTCGTGCTCAATATCGTACGGGATCTCGGAACCCTGATCACCCAGAAGTGGCCGGATGTCAGGGTTATCTACACCAGAAAGGACGACAGGTTCATTCCTCTTCATGAACGGGGAAAAATAGCCAACAGGAACGGCGGCAAGCTTTTTGTCAGTCTGCACTGCAACGCCAACAACAAGAGGACGGTGAAAGGCTCGGAAGTCTATATTCTCGGACCCCATAAAAGCAAGGATGCGCTTTCGGTCGCCATGCTGGAAAACTCGGTCATCACCAAAGAGGTCGATTACAAGGAGCGGTACAAGGGATTTACCGCCGAGTACCTCATCATGAGCAGTATGGCGCAGAGCGCCTTCGCGAAGCAGTCGACCGATCTGGCACTGGAAGTGCAGAACCGGATCGACCGTCCGAACAGCACCAATGGCAGAGGGGTTCGCCAGGCCGGTTTTATGGTGCTCTGGACCCCCTCGATGCCGAGCATCCTCATCGAGTCTGGTTATCTTTCCAATCCTGAAGAGGAAAAAATCCTGAGGGACCGTCAGGAGCAGACCAAAATCGCCTACAGGATTTTCATGGGGCTGGAGAACTACCGCAAGGATTACGAGCGCGCACGGCTTGCCACAATGGGCTTGTAGCGGAGCAGGTACAAAAAGTCGCATCTTTCCGGCGGCTTTTCCTGTTGGATAGTTGTCAACCATAGTCTAAATTCAGGTTGACAATATGGCCATCGGGTACTTCAACATGCATTTGTGCTCCTTTTCATGAACGATTTCACCTTCAGGATTCTTTCCCGTCTGCATACGGCCCGGACCTACCTTTCGGGCGAGGATCTCTCCGGGGAGTTCGGGATCACGAGAAGCGCAGTCTGGAAACATATCAGCCGGCTCAGGGATGCTGGCTGCCGCATCGAGGCGCTAACCGGTTCGGGATACCGGTTGATCTCCCTTTCGGGCGCTCCTGTCGGAAAAGAGGTTGCTCTTTTCCTTACGACCAGAACTGCCGGCCGCATGTTTCATTATCATAAGGAGACCGCTTCAACCAATCTTCTGGCAAAAAAGCTTGCAGCCGAGGGCGCTCCCGAAGGGACGGTGGTTGCCGCCGACACCCAGAGCGCAGGCAGGGGCCGTCTGGGGAGGAACTGGATCTCTCCTGCCGGCAGGAATCTTTATTTTTCCCTTATTCTTCGTCCTTCGGTCTCCTCGCTGCGTATTCCCCAGATAACCCTGCTTGCCGCCGCCGCCATTCACCGGGCGCTCAGTGAAACTTTTTCCTCCATCAATGCCGCAATCAAATGGCCTAACGACATTCTCTCCGGCGGCAGGAAACTCTGCGGCGTACTCTGCGAAATGCAGTCGGAGCCTGGCCTGACGCATTTCGTCGTAGTCGGTATCGGCATCAACGTCAATCAGGAAGCATTCCCCGATGAGCTCCGGGAGAAAGCGACCTCGCTGCTGCTTGAAACAGGATCCAGTGTCAGCCGCTCCGAACTTCTGGCGGGAGTGCTGAACCGGTTCGAGGAGCTCTATCTGCAATGGCAGGAGGAGGATGATCTCGGTTTTATTCTTCCCTATCTCGAACGGTACTCGCTGCTTCAGGGAATGGACGTGATTGTCGATCAGTTCTCCCGGGAGATTACCGGAACGGTTCGCGGCATTGCCCTGGGAGGGGAACTTGTGCTCGATACCGGAGACGGCGGGCTGCTGAACATTTCGTCCGGAGAGGCTTCGCTCCGGAAAACCTATACCAATTCATGAACATCCACCACCTATGACCGACGTTATCCATAAGGCTGTTGCCGATGCATACAGGGTTTTCGATACCGGGGAACCGCTTGGGCGGGAAATGGCCCTGCAGCTGGCCGGGCTGCCCGGCGATGCCGTGCTTGATCTCGCCTCCCTTGCGCACAAGGTGAGGCTCCGTTACGCTCCGGATGCCTTGTCGGTGCACGCCTGTTCCATCATGAACGCCAAATCGGGAGAGTGCGGCGAGAACTGCCGTTTCTGCGCCCAGTCACGCCACAACAGCGCGAAAATCGAGGTATACAGCCTGACCGATGAGGATGCTGTCCTGCGGCAGGCCTCTGAAACATTAGCCCAGGGTATCGGACATTTCGGCATTGTAACCAGCGGATACGGCTACCTGAAGATAACCCCGGAGTTCCGCCGGATTCTCGGCATGATCGACCGGCTGCACCGTGAACTTCCGGAGCTGAACGTCTGCGCCTCGATCGGCGTACTCAGCGAGGAGACGGCCGCTGCGCTTGCCGGGCACGGTATTGCGCACTACAACATCAATATTCAGGTCGCGCCGTCGAGGTACGGCGCCCTCATTGCCGATACCCACACGGTGGACGAGCGGATCGAAACGGTACGGCTGCTGCGCAGGTACGGCATTTCGGTCTGTTGCGGAGGTATTCTCGGTGTCGGGGAGAGCATGACTGAGCGTATTGAAATGATTTTTGCGCTCTCCGAACTCGATGTTTCGGTTATTCCGCTTAACGTCCTGGTGCCGATCGAGGGCACGCCGCTTGAAGGAAGCCGTCCGTCCCTTCTTGCCGATATCGTCAAGACCTTTGCGATCTGCCGGCTGGTGCACCCCCGAAAGATCATCAAGTTCGCTGCGGGAAGGGAGAGCATAATGAAAGATTTTCAGGGCCTGCTGATGCTTTCGGGTGCAAACGGCCTGCTTACCGGGGGCTATCTCACCACACGCGGCAGGGATACTTCCGCCGACAGGGATCTGTGCGGTCATCTTGAAAGTTTCAGCAGGGAGGCGCTGTAATCATGGAGTTTCATTCCTTTATCCGCAGCAGGCTCGATTCGCTTCGTCGTGATAACCGTCTCCGAACGCTTCCCGATATCGGGGAGAGGTGCGGGAAGTACATCAACGTGGCGGGAGAGTCCCGCCTCAACCTTTCGTCGAACGACTATCTCGGCCTCGCCGAAGACCGTTTTCTCCGCCAGGCATACAGCGAGGCCTGCAGGGACGGGGATGGGTATGCCATGACCAGTTCCTCTTCCCGCCTCCTGACGGGGAACCATCACTGGTACGGTCAGCTCGAACGGGAGCTTGAACGGCTCTACGGGAGCGAAGCCGCCCTTGTCTTCAACAGTGGCTATCACGCAAATGTAGGTATCCTTCCGGCCCTCGCCGGACGCGGCGACCTGATTCTTTCGGACAGGTTCAATCATGCGAGCATTATCGACGGTACCGGTATTTCCGGAGCGGCGCACCAGCGTTACCGTCATAACGACATGGGTAATCTCGAAGAGCTGCTTGCCGGAGCGAAGGGGAGTTACCGGCACCTTTTCATCGTTACCGAATCGGTGTTCAGCATGGATGGTGATCTCGCCGACCTCAGGAAGCTCGTGGAGCTGAAAAAGCGCTACGGAGCGGTACTCATAGTCGATGAAGCCCATGGCGCCGGCGTGTTCGGTGATCGGGGACTTGGCCTGTGCGAGGCAACAGGGACCGTTGCCGACATCGACATCATCATCGGCACCTTCGGGAAAGCTTTCGCATCGACAGGGGCTTACGCCGTGATGGATGCCGTTCTTCGCGATTATCTCGTCAATGCCATGCGCTCGTTCATTTTTACGACGGCACTGCCTCCTGCGGTACTTGCCTGGAGCCTCATGACCCTTCGAAGGCAGGCTGATATGCAGATCGAGCGGGTCCATCTGCTGCGGCTTGCCGCCATGCTGCGCGGGAGGCTTGTTGATGCGGGATTCGAGGTGCCGGGGGAGAGCCATATCGTGCCGGTAATAACCGGCAGTAACGAAAGCGCGGTCAGCCTCGCAGAAAAGCTGCGCGGTGCGGGTGTGCTTGGAATGGCTGTCCGGCCTCCGAGCGTGCCGGAAAACCGCGCAAGAATAAGGCTCTCCCTCAGGGCGAATCTGCAGTGGGACGATATCGAGTATATTCCCGATCTCATCAGGGCTTGGGCTTCATGATTACCGAATGGATCGTCCGGCAGGGAGCCGACGAGGTGGTGCTCTTCTTCTCCGGCTGGGGGATGGACCGGCGGATTGCCGACCATCTATCGGGGCAGCCTGCCTCCGGTCCTGCATATGACGTTGTGTCGTTCCATGATTATCGCACAGGGCAGATCGATGCGTCGGCTTACGATGGGCTCTGTTCCTACCGCAAGCGTACCGTTGTAGCCTGGTCTTTCGGCGTCTGGTCGGCGGTTCACGCGAAGCTTCCGCCAGTATCGCACGCCGTGGCCGTGAACGGCACGCTTTCGCCTGTAGACAGTGGGGAAGGTATCGACCCTGAGGTGTTTCAGGCCACGCTCGATACCTACAGCGACGCAAACCGGCTTCGGTTCAACCGCAGGATGTGCGGTGGCGGAGATGCCCTGGAGCACTTTCTTTCGGTTCAGCCCGAAAGGATATCGTCATGCCAGAGGGAGGAGCTGGCCGGGCTCTCCGGAAGGCTGCAAGGCGACGCCGGACCGGAAGGGTTCCGCTACGACCATGTCATCATAGGCGGCAGGGACATGATTTTTCCCGCTTCCCGCCAATTCGCCGCATGGAGGGGCTACCCGCAGACGGTCATCGCCGATATGCCGCACTACCCGTTTTTTCATCTTTCCGGCCTTGAGGAGGTGCTCGAATGCAGCAGGGCATAGACAAGCAGCTTGTCCGCGAGCGCTTCGCAAAAGCTCTTGGTTCATACCGGGAGCATGCCGTCGTGCAGCAGGAGATGGCCCTGGTGCTGGCCGAAATGATCTGCGCCGCCACTTCCGGATGCAGGTTGGAAAGGGTACTCGAAGTCGGTGCGGGCACGGGGGCGCTGACGGCGGCGCTGCTCGACCGCTGCCGGGTTGAAACCTATGTTGCCAACGATCTTGTAGAAGAGAGCTACCGGTATATCGCCGTCGAAGCCCTGCGCCACCGGCCGGTTCACCTTGCCTTTCTTGCCGGCGATATCGAGAGCATCGAAGCGCTTCCGGACGGGCTTGATCTTGTAGCCTCGAACGCCACCGTACAGTGGCTGTCGGACCTTGAAGGCTTTTTCCGGAAGATGTCCAGCTGCCTGAAACCCGGCGGCATACTCGCCTTCAGCACCTTCAGTCCGCGCAACATGCATGAGATCGCCTCTATCGAACATGCCGGACTGAGTTATCCGGGGCTTGCCGATATTGAAGCCCTTGCCGGGAGCTGTTTTGAACTGATCGCATCAAAGGAGGAGCTGAAGAGGATAGCATTCGACTCTCCGGGAGAGGTGCTTCGCCACATCCGCAAAACAGGGGTCAACGGGCTGGTGCGGCGATCCTGGACGAAAGGGAGTTATCTGCGGTTTCTGCACGATTATCGGGAGGCCTACTCCTGCGATGAAGGGGTATACCTGACCTACCGACCGCTGTACTGCTGTTTCAGAAAGCGTTCATCATGAGAGGAGCTGTTACCGTGATTTCCGGAATCGATACCGGAACAGGCAAAACCGTTGCCACCGGCCTGCTCGCCAGAGCAGTGCTTGATCGGGGGGTATCGGTCATAACCCAGAAAATTGTTCAGACGGGCTGCCCTGGCAGGATTGCCGAAGACATTCTCGAACACCGGCGTCTCATGGGCTGCGAACTTACCGAAGAGGACCTGCGGGGGGTTACCTCTCCCTGCGTGTTCGCCTACCCGGCCTCGCCGCATCTGGCGGCCAGGCTTGAAAACCGGCCCGTCGACGTCATGGCCATAAGGCGTTCGACCTTCAGGCTGCAGCATCGCTACACCACCGTCCTGCTCGAAGGAGCCGGAGGGCTTCTGGTTCCCCTGAGTTCCGATCTGCTGCTGGCCGACTATATCCGGGATGCCGGTTATCCTCTCCTGCTGGTCTCCTCTTCCCGGCTTGGCAGCATCAACCACACGCTCCTGGCCGTCGAGGCGTGCATGAAACGCGGCATCCATCTTCAGGGCATCGTTTTCAACCGGTTTCAGGAAACCGACCGCCTTATCGCCGACGATGCTATCGGGACAATCCGTCATTTCCTGAAACGATACGGCCTGTCGGCTCCGGTTGTAACTCTTGACGAAAACGGCCTTGAAAAGCATGCTCCGGAACTTCTGGGGTTGCTGTCGGGGGAATAAAGCGCACAGAAAAACAAGTATGAACGGTATCGATTCCGGTTTCGACCGCAGCCACATCTGGCATCCCTACACTTCGATTACCAATCCGCTTCCGGTCTATGCCGTCAAAGGAGCCCGGGGCGTGTATATCGAGCTGGAAGACGGAAGAAAGCTCATCGACGGCATGTCCTCCTGGTGGGCGGCGGTTCACGGCTATAACCATCCGGAACTTAACCGGGCCGTGCGCGAACAGCTCGAGAGCATGAGTCATGTCATGTTTGGCGGGTTGACCCATGAACCGGCGGTCACTCTGGCGCGACAGCTTGTCGCGCTCGTTCCCCGGCCACTCGACCGG
This sequence comes from Chlorobium sp., assembly GCF_049593655.1. Taxonomy (NCBI): domain Bacteria; kingdom Pseudomonadati; phylum Chlorobiota; class Chlorobiia; order Chlorobiales; family Chlorobiaceae; genus Chlorobium; species Chlorobium sp. The sequence continues at coordinate 38,870 of NZ_JBAWHG010000036.1, read as the reverse complement.
GTTTTTTTCTCCGATTCGGGCTCGGTTTCCGTGGAGGTCGCCCTGAAAATGGCGCTGCAGTACTGGGAGGCAAGGGGGAATCACCGGAAGAAACGGATGCTGACCGTACGATCGGGCTATCACGGCGACACCTTCGGAGCCATGTCGGTATGCGATCCGGATACCGGCATGCACCGTCTTTTCAGGGGGTTTCTTCCCGAGCAGTATTTCGCCGAAGCTCCGCGCTGCGGTTTTCACGATACATGGAGCGAGGCGTATATCGAAGACATGCGCCGCAATATCGAGAGCCACGCCGACGATCTCGCCGCAGTGATCATCGAACCGGTGGTTCAGGGTGCGGGCGGCATGCGGTTCTACTCTCCGCACTATCTGCAGCGGCTTCGCGAACTGTGCGATCGTTACGGGGTTCTTCTGATTTTCGATGAAATCGCGACAGGCTTCGGGCGTACAGGAAAACTTTTCGCTCTTGAACATGCCGGGGTTGTGCCCGATATTCTGTGTGTCGGCAAAGCCCTGACGGGCGGTTACATGACCCTTGCCGCTACCCTTGCGACAGCGCAGGTCGCCGAAACGGTCTGTTCAGGCGATCCGGGGGTGTTCATGCACGGGCCGACCTTCATGGCCAATCCGCTTGCCTGTGCGGTTGCCGGTGCAAGTATCCGGCTGCTTCTCGACTCAGGCTGGCAGGAAGCGGTTTGCCGCATAGAACGGCAGCTTGAAAGCGGCCTCGAATCATGCAGGGCGAATGCCGGGGTTGCCGATGTCCGTGTGCTCGGCGCAATCGGGGTTGTCGAACTGCAGCGTCCGGTAGATATGGGTTCAATCCAGAGGATGTTTGTCGAAAGGGGGGTCTGGGTAAGGCCGTTCGGCCGGCTGGTCTATCTTATGCCGCCGTTCATTATCAGCCCGGCCGAACTCGACATATTGACCTCCGCCGTGTGCGATGTTGTGAGGGAATGTTCTGCGGAAGCCGTTGATTTATTTCCGCCGGAGATGTAAACTGTCACAATACGCTCGATTCAGTAACGCCAGAAGTAAACGAAATGACCAATTCCAGGCCATGGGTTCATCATTACGACAAGGGGGTACCCCATACGCTCGAGCCGTATCCGGAGCATACGCTTGTCGATGTTGTACGCAGAACGGCATCCGAACGTCCCGATCATCCCGCACTGTTCTTCAAGGGAAACACCCTCTCCTTCCGGGAACTCGAGGCCGAGAGCAATGCGCTGGCCGCAGCACTCACGGAGCTCGGCGTTTCTCCCGGCAATCGGGTGGCGCTGCTCATGCCGAACTCTCCGCAGATGCTCGTCAGCGAGCTTGCCGCATGGAAATCAGGCGCGATCGTCGTGCCTCTGAACCCGCTCTACACCGAAAAGGAACTGGTCTACGCGTTCAACGAGTGCGGGGCTGAAACCGTTATCGTGCTCTCCTCGTTCTATGGCAAAATCAAGGAGGTTCAGCCCGAGACCCGTCTCCGGAGGGTGATCGTCACCAATATCAAGGAGTACCTGCCTCCCCTGAAAAAGGTGCTGTTCACCCTGCTGAAGGAAAAAAAAGACGGTCACCGTATTCTGCCGCAGCAGGGCGATCTCCAGCTGCAGGACCTTATACGCCGCCACGCCTCCGCCGAAGTCAGGCCGATGCCTGTCGGCCATGACGCTCCGGCTCTCTTTCTTTTTTCCGGCGGGACGACCGGAAATCCGAAATGTGCGGTCAGCACCCACCGGAGTCTGGTTATTACCGGTATGCAGATCGCCTCATGGTTCAGCGTTATCCTGGAAAAAGGAAAAGATGTCATTATTCTCAACATGCCGATGTTTCACGTTTACGGGCAGGCAGGCATTCTGACGGCAGCCCTGACGGGGGGGTATCCGCTTGTCATGGTGCCCAACCCGCGGGACATCGACGATCTTCTGCACATCATCAGAACCCTGAAGCCGGCGGTGCTTCCCGGTGTTCCTACGCTTTTCAGCGCCCTGCTCAATCATCCCGGAGTGAGAAAAGACAGCAGGATCATGAGATCTCTCAAACTCAGCGTATCGGGGGCGGCTCCGCTCATGCAGGAGACCAAACGGAGTTTCGAGGAGCTGACGGGCGGCAGAATCATCGACGCTTACAGCCTCACCGAAACAACCCTTGCCTCAACCTTTACCCCGATTCTCGGAACCTACAAGCCAGGATCGGTGGGCATTCCCCTTCCCGACGTCGATGTGCGCATCGTCGATCAGGAGAATGGACAGGATGAACTTGCGCCCCTGGAGGTCGGAGAGGTGATCATGTGGGCTCCGCAGCTCATGCGGGAGTACTGGCAGAATCCTGTCGAAACATCGCTGGTGCTCAGGAACGGCTGGCTCTATACCGGCGATCTCGGCTATCTCGATGAGGACGGTTATCTCTTTATCGTCGACAGGAAAAAAGACGTCATCAAGCCCGGAGGATTCCAGGTATGGCCGCGCGATGTCGAAGAGGTCATAGCCCGTCACCCTGCCGTGCAGGAGGTGAGCGTTGCCGGGGTTCCCGACCCCTACAAGGTCGAGGCCGTAAAAGCCTGGATCGTACTGCGTTCAGGGGAAACGCTTACGGCAGGCGATCTCTGCGATTTCTGCCGTCGGGATCTTGCCGCCTACAAGATTCCCCGGCATGTGGAGTTCACCGAATCGCTTCCCAAATCGACGGTCGGCAAGGTGCTCCGCCGCAAGCTTATTGAAGAACACTGCACGAGGGAAGCAGGGACGACAGGGAAGTGATCCTCTCCGAACTGCACCGGCTGCTTCTGCCGGAAAATCTCGACCTGCTCGAAAAGCACGGTTCAGACGATCCGGCGGCTTTTGCCCTGCGCTTTCAGGGTTGCTCCGACATTCCCGCAAGGGCAATCGCTGAACAGCTGGCCTGTCGCCGCAAGGCGGTGAAAAAACTGCCGGTACTTTCCCGTTTTCCTTTACTCTACACGACCCTTTCCCTCGAACAGGCTTCAGGCGAGGCAAGTGCGGCCTACAAGGCTTCGCTTGTGCATGGTGAGCGCCTCATCGATCTGACGGGCGGGCTCGGTATCGATACCATGTTTTTTGCCCGGGTTTTCAGGGAGGTCGTCTATTGCGAGCGGGATCCCCTGCTTGCGGAACTTGCTGCCCATAACTTTCGTCAGATCGGGATTTCCGGCGTTGATACCAGCTGCGGCGACAGTCTTGCCATCCTTGATTCGTTTCCTGACGGTTTTTTCGACTGTATTTTCGTCGATCCCGCCCGCAGGGAGGGCGGCCGCCGTTCCGTTGGACTTTCGGCGGCAAGTCCCGATGTCCCCGCCGTTCATGACTTCCTGCTCCGCAAGGCGTCGAGAGTGATGATCAAGGCATCTCCGGCGGTCGAGCTGAGCAGGCTGCGTGAGGAGCTGCCGGCACTGTCGGAAATCCGTGTGGTTTCAGTTGGCGGAGAGTGCAGGGAGGTGCTGCTGCAGCTCGATCGAAACAGACCGAAAGATCATGCTGTAGAACGGGTTGCCGTGCTGCTTGAGCAGGATGGGTCGATCCTGCGCGAAATCAAGGGGACCGGAGGGGAGCAGAGAGGGCCTGCCGTGCCTGTTCAGGCCTGTTTCTACGAACCTGATGCGGCAATCATCAAGGCCGGTCTTACGAAAAAACTCGCTCTTGATCTCGGGTTGGCTTTCGTCAACGGAAGCGTTGATTTTCTTGCCGCTGAGGGGTTTATAGCCGATTTTCCCGGACGCGCATTCCGCGTTGTGGCTGTCGAGCGATACAAGCCGAAAAGCTTTCGGGATTTTCTCAGGCGGCATGGAATTACCGCCGCGGCAGTTCAGCGGCGGGATTTTCCGCTCCAGCCGGAAGAGATACGCAGCAAGTTCAGGCTCAGGGAGAGCGACCGTTGCTATCTCTTTTTTACAAGGGACCGGGATGGCGAACCGATATGCGTGTATGCCGTCAAAGCTGCTGCAGTCTGAGCAGTTCCTGTTGTGCAAGACCGAAACGCAGCCCCTGGATGCTGACCCGCAGTTCCGCGACGCCGAGAAGCCGCATGAACTGGTGCAGGATCAGGGTTCCCATGGTAATGACATCGGCCCGGCCATCAGGTATTCCCAGTGCAAGGATCTCTTCCAGAGCGCTGTTTCGGAGCTGTTCGAGCAGGCGGTGAACCTCGCCGTAGTCGAGGGGGTAGTTCTGCACCTTCCGGGCATCGAAATGCTTCAGTCCCTGGCTGACCTGCGCAATGGTGGTCAGGGTTCCCGCAACGCCGTAAACCGATTCTCTCGATGCGAAAAAAGGGAGGATCGATGCTCCCAGCACCCGGTCGATCTCCTCTCGTGCGGCCTCAAACTCCTCTGCGGAAGGGGGGAGCGAACTGAAGAACCGCTCGGTAAGCCTTACCGAACCGATATCCATGCTGATGCTCTTTTCGACTCCTTCGGGCGAGCCCATGGAAATTTCCGTGCTGCCGCCTCCGATGTCGATTACCGCGAGGGTTTCCGGCAGATCGTTCAGGCCGGCTACCGCCCCGAAAAAGGTGAGTTCAGCCTCTTCGGTGCCGGAAATGCAGGTGATGGCGATGCCTGTTTGCATCCTCACAGCAGCGATAACCTCCTCGCGGTTTGCCGCATCGCGCAATGCGCTGGTTCCTCCCGCAATGATGGTTTCAGATCCATGCTCTTCGGAAAGTGTCCGGTACTCATGCATGCAGGCAAGCAGGCGGGATAGTGCGTCGCTGCCGATCAGCTTCCGTTCGTCAACCTGCTGGCCCAGACGCACGATGGTCTGCCGGTGCAGCACAGGGATGATTGCTCCGCTTTCCGGCTCAAGGTCGGCGATCAGGAGAAGGGCGGTATTGGTGCCGATATCGATGCATGAAACCCGTTTCATGGTATCCGTGTCTCAGTGTTTTTCAGGGGTTTCCGCATGCACCAGGCTTGAGAGCCACTCATCCTCGTAGATGGTTTTTACTCTGGTGTAGCCGAGACGTTTCAGCAGTTTTTTCAGCCATGGCTCATCGTACACGAGTATTCCCGACAGCAGAACCTCAGCCTGCGGAGCGTAGTTCCGGATAACCGGCAGAATCCGGTCGATCACATTCTTGTTGATGTTCGCCAGAATCAGGTCGTACCCCTCCCGCAGGTTCGCCACCAGTTCCTCCTCTGCATCGATCAGCTCGATCCGGATATCCGGCGCATGGTTCTCTTCGGCATTCTCCACTGCATTTTCAGCTGCCCAGGCGTTGTTGTCGAAGGCCAGAATCGGCAGACGGTTGCCGAGCTTGCGGGCAGCGATGGCCAGTACCCCGGTTCCTGTTCCGATGTCCATGATTTTGCGATCCTGCAGGTCAAGCTCCTCCATTTGCCGCAGCATGAGGCGCGTGGTTGCATGGTAACCGGTACCGAACGACATTTTCGGATTTATCTCTATGACGATCTGCCCCGGTTTCGGAGTGATCTCCTTGTTTTTCTGCACGATCAGGAAGCGGTCGGAAATTTCGATCGGCTGCAGGTGCGCCTCCCACTCTGCGTTCCAGTTCCGGTCCGCCATGAAGCTGGCCTTGCAGGGGGGGACGCTGCCGAAGGTCTCTTCAAGCAGGGCGTGTACAGCCTGCTCTTTGGCTTCGTTCCATTCGGATTCCGGAAGGTAGGCGAGCAGCCTGTCGTCCTCTTCGAGAAAGTACTCGATGCCCTCCTGCGACAGGATGGCGATATAGGGTTCGAAAAGCGAAGGCGGTATCGTTATCGACAGTTCGATATGGTTTTTTGTTCCTGACGGCTGCATAGGAGATAGAGAGTGAAACGGGTTTGCTGCAAGAGTCTTCATGGGGTCAATATAGGGAAATTCCCCTTGGAATGCCGCTCTGCTCCCGATCCGACGGGAGGCTTTCAGTTTCTGCTGACGACGCGGGCAGCGCAGGCGTATCGCCTGTCATAATACCGGGAGTCGAGCCTGTCGATCCGTACGCCGCTGCTTGTCGATACATGGGCGAAACGGTTGTCGCCCATGTAAATGCCGACATGATCGATGGATTTTCCTCCGTTGCTGAAAAAAACAAGGTCGCCCTGCATGAGTTTTTTCCGGGGAACAACCCTGCCGAGGGAGGCCATATCGGAAGATGTTCTCGGCATCTTGAGCTGAAAGGACTCCTCATAAAGATATTGGACGAATCCCGAGCAGTCGAAGCCGTCAGTTGCAGTGCCTCCCCAGCGGTAAGCGGTTCCCATCCGATCCTTTACGGCGGTGAAAAGCTGCTCGATCGACTCGCCGGAAACTTTCACCGGGAGCTCCACCGTAACCGGAAGAGGGCTCCCCGGTACGATACGCGAGATATGTGTTTTTCTCTTTTTTAAACTATATTTGCAGTCCGGATCGTAGCGTGAACCGGTTGAGATGCTGCTGCAACCCGGGAGGCCGGAAAGCATGGCGGAAATGAGCAGCGCCGACACCGCCCGTCCGGATACGACTGATTTGCCGGCAAAAAAAGAGAGCCAACCGCTACCTGTTCTCATGGGGAAAAGCGTTTGCAGTTTTCTCGGGGAGGCAGAAGATTCTGCCCTCCGGCTGACCTGTATACAAGATAAGCGAAACTCTTGCAATTAGACAATCTGAAACCTTACCGGTTGCTTTTATGGCGGTTATGAAATTCGGCGGAACCTCGGTAGGTACCGCCCGGGCAATGCAGCAGGCAATCGATCTTGTTGTCCGTGAAAAAAAGAACGGGACGCCGCTGGTGGTGCTCAGCGCCTGCAGCGGCATCACCAACAAGCTTGTCCGTCTTGCCGATTCCGCAGGACTCGGCTCGCTCGATGATGCCCTGGCGCTTGCCGGGGAGGTTCGCCTTCACCACACCGGTCTCATAGATGAACTGGTAAAATCTCCGGAGCTGAAAGAGCAGCTTTTCGCCAGAGTCGAAGAGTATGTGGCTCGGCTCGAAATGCTGGCCAGAGGCATCGATATCGTCGGGGAGCTTACCGAACGTTCCAGAGACTCGATCTGTTCCTTCGGTGAACTGCTCTCGACCACGGTTTTTGCTGCGGTCATCAGGGAGCAGGGCCATGATGCAGAATGGGTCGATGTCCGCAAGGTGATGATTACCGATGACAATCACGGCTTTGCCCGTCCGATCGGCGAAATCTGCCGGGAGCGGACAGACTCCGTCATCAGGCCGCTGCTTGAGGCGGGAACCATTGTCATTACCCAGGGCTATATCGGCGCAACGCTCCAGGGCCGGACAACGACGCTCGGCCGGGGAGGATCCGATTTATCCGCAGCGCTTTTCGGCGCCTGGCTCGACGATAATGCCATACAGATTTGGACCGATGTTGACGGTGTCATGACCTGTGATCCACGGCTTGTTCCCGAAGCGCGCAGCATCAGGATCATGACCTTCAGCGAAGCGGCGGAACTCGCCTATCTCGGCGCGAAAGTGCTGCATCCCGATACCATCGCTCCCGCCGTCGAGAAGAATATTCCGGTCTGGGTGCTCAATACCTGGCATCCCGATGCGAAAGGCACGCTCATTACCAACGACCCGGAACGGCTTTCGGGCATGAGCTACGGAGGCCTTGTCAAATCCATTGCGGTCAAGAAAGGGCAGTGCATCATCAATGTCCGCTCAAATCGAATGCTGGGGCGCTACGGCTTCATGGGCGAGCTTTTCGGCGCCTTTTCGCGTCACGGTGTCTCCATTGAAATGATCTCCTCAAGCGAGGTTTCGATTTCGGTGACCGTGGACGACAAGAGCTTCAGCGATGAGCTGCTCCAGGAACTCGGTGCTCTCGGACAGGTAGATATCGAACACCGCGTGGCTACCGTCAGTGTCGTGGGCGATAACCTCAGGCTGTCGAAAGGGGTGGCCGGAAGGATTTTCAGTTCGCTCCGGGATGTCAATCTCCGGATGATTTCGCAGGGGGCCTCAGAAATCAATGTCGGATTTGTTGTTGAAGAGAAGGACGTCGAAACGGCGGTCAATGCGCTGCATCACGAGTTCTTTTCGGGAGAGGAGACTGCCGGCATCTTTGAAAAGCCGGCAGGAAACCCTTAAGTCTCCATCGCCGTTTAATGTATAAAACAGATTACGTTATCATGGATTATAAAAAAGCCGGAGTCGATATCAGTGCGGGTGAAGAGTTCGTGCGCCTCATCAAACCCCAGGTTCGGCGGACCTTCACGCAGAACGTCATAACCGATATCGGCGCGTTCGGAGGTTTTTTCCTTCCGGATTTTTCCGGATACCGTAAACCGGTGCTTGTCAGCAGCATCGACGGTGTCGGCACCAAGCTCAAGATAGCTATCGAGCTCGGCATCTACGATACTGTCGGATCGTGTCTTGTCAACCACTGTGTGAACGATATTGCGGTCTGCGGAGCCAAACCGCTTTTTTTTCTCGACTACTATGCCTGCGGAAAACTGACTCCGGCCATTGCGGCCGGGGTTGTCAGCGGAATGGTGACCGCCTGCCGGGAGAACGGCTGTGCGCTTATCGGCGGCGAAACCGCTGAAATGCCGGGAGTCTATGACGAAGCTGATTTCGATCTGGCCGGTTCGATTGTCGGCGTCGTCGATCACGAAAAAATAGTGAACGGCGCTTCGATCGAGGCGGGCGACGTACTGATCGGCCTCTCCTCCACCGGCCTGCACACGAACGGCTACTCGCTTGCGCGGAAAGTGCTCGAGGGCAGGATGCAGGAGCGTTTCGACGGGCTTGCAGGATCGGTGGGCGAAGAGCTGCTCAAGGTGCACCGCAGCTACCTTTCGGTTATCGGGCCGCTCTCGGGCTCTCCTGACGTCAGGGGACTGTCGCATATTACCGGCGGCGGGCTCACCGGCAATACCATGCGCATCATCCCTAAAGGCCTGGCCCTGTCTGTCGACTGGAATTCATGGCCTGAACCTGCAATTTTCGACATCATCCGTAAAGCAGGCGATGTTCCCGAAGAGGACATGCGTCGAACCTTCAATCTGGGTATCGGCCTCGTGATGGTGATTCGCCGGGAAGCAGCCCCTGATATGATGGAGTATTTGAAATCCATCGGAGAAATTGCATACATTATAGGTTCCGTTACCAGCGCCTGATTTTTCCACGGTTTTCCGCAATAAACGCAATCATCAACATCTATGCTGACGTTAGTTGCCATTATAGCAGTAAGCTACATCATCGGGTCGATTCCCACCAGCATCATGGCGGGAAAAATGATCAAGGGTATCGATATCCGCCAGTTCGGCAGCGGTAATGCCGGCGGTACCAATGCGTTCCGGGTGCTCGGATGGAAAACCGGTCTTGCGGTTACGCTGATCGATATTTTCAAAGGCGTTGTTGCCGCCGTGTCGGTGGTCGCGTTTTTCCGTCACCACCCGATCGATGTTTTTCCCGATATGAACGAGGTCGCCCTGCGTCTGGTTGCCGGCATGAGCGCGGTTATCGGTCATGTGTTTACGGTCTTTGCCGGGTTCAAGGGCGGCAAGGGGGTCAGTACCGCTGCCGGGATGCTTATCGGCATCGCACCGGTCAGCATGCTCATGGTTATCGGCGTTTTTCTGCTTACCATCTATCTTTCGCGCTACGTTTCGGTTGCCTCGATGCTCGCCGCCGTTGCCTTTCCCCTCATTATCGCCATCCGGAAGTACATTTTCGAACTCGGCACGGGTCTGGATTACTACATCAGGCTGTTCGGCGAACAGCTCTCTTTCCATGACAGTCTCGACTATCATCTCCTGATTTTCGGCCTCATCGTCGCACTCGGCATTCTCTATACCCATCGGGCCAATATCAGACGGCTGCTTTCCGGCACGGAGAACCGGGTAACCTTCGGAAAGCATTCGTGAGCCGCCCGTCCGCTCCGCTGCACATTGCCGTTCTGGGTGCAGGAAGCTGGGGTACCACACTTGCCGTTCTTCTTGCCTCAAAAGGCTATCGGGTAAATCTCTGGGCTCATCGTCCCGAGTTTGCCGCCCAGCTTGCCGCTGAACGCCAAAACATCCGTTATCTCAACGGCGTTCATTTTCCCGATACCCTGCAGGTTTTCACCTCTCTGCACGAGGCGATCGCTCCGTCAGATATCGTGGTGACGGCGGTTCCCTCCCAGGCTTTGCGTGAAACCGCCGAACAGTTCCGCGATCTTCCGGTCGAGGGAAAAATCATCGTCAATGTTGCCAAGGGCATCGAACTGAAAACCGGCAAGCGCATGTCGGAAGTGCTGCTTGAAGCCATTGCGGGGCTCCTGCCGTCCCAGGTTGCCGCCCTCTACGGACCGAGTCATGCCGAAGAGGTTTCAAAAGAGCAGCCGACCACGGTTGTTGCCTCCTCGCCCTCGGTTGAAACCGCGAAGAGGGTTCAGGAGATTTTTCACACCAGCATGTTCCGGGTCTATACCAATACCGATATCATCGGCGTAGAGATTGCCGGTTCCGTGAAAAATATCATTGCCATTGCGGCAGGTATTTCCGACGGTATCGGTTTTGGCGACAACGCAAAAGCCGCCATCATAACCCGGGGCCTTGCCGAGATGTCGCGCCTTGCCGTGAGCCTTGGCGGTGACCCGATGACGGTATCCGGGCTTTCGGGGATAGGCGATCTTGTGGTTACCTGCCTGAGCAGGCACAGCAGGAATCGGTATGTCGGTGAAGAGATAGGGCGAGGCCGTTCGCTTGAGGATGTGGTGAGCCACATGAACATGGTTGCCGAAGGCGTACTCACCTCGAAAGCCGTTTATGAGCTCAGCAGGGCGAAAGGTGTGGAAATGCCCATAACCCAGGCGGTCTATGAAATGCTTTTCGAAGGGAAGCCGGTTCAGCAGGCAACCCTTGAACTCATGACCCGCGAACCGAAAGGGGAAGTGTACTGAGCGGAACCTTCTTCACTCGTGCTTTTTCGGATAGTCGTACCATATCTTCATTCCCGAGCGCTCCCCGGCTTCAGCCCACGATCCGCAGCTGAGATCGATGCGGATTACTCCGCAGGTAACCATGTTGTCGAGCCGTTCTCCCGTAAGGAAATTCGAAAAGTCAGTCATGACGGGATTGTGTCCGAAAAGCATCGCGGAATCGCAGCGGTCGGGGAGGGATCGCACTATCTGCAGGAGAGCATCGCGGCCCCCGGTATAGATCTCCATCTTCTGCACGATTTCGCTCTCCGGATAGCCGAGAATTCCGGCAACGATTCCCGCTGTCGTGATTGCCCGGTTTGCCGGGCTTGACACTACCATCGATGGCCTCACCATCTTTTCTTTCATTCGGGCGGCCATGAGCGGGGCCGATGCGATCCCGCGGTCATTGAGAGGGCGCTCGAAATCGCTCTGAAGGGAGTTGTCCCAGCTCGATTTCGCATGTCGGACCAGATAGAGTGTTTTCATTATTTGCAATGGTAGAGGTAACGTTCCTTGAGCGCCATGATTCTCCGGTAGGAACGGTCGATGCGGGATTTGTCGAGGGTGCCGTTTTTTACCAGCTTATGGATTATTTTCGTGGCTTTTTCAGTGATATCAGGGTCATAGGCGGTGTTGTTGCCGAAGAGCAGGATATCCACTCCCGCGTCGAGAGCGAGCCGGATGGCCTCTTCAAGTCCGTAATGGTCGGAAATGGCTTTCATCTGCATGTCGTCGCTGACGATTACCCCCCTGAAGCCGAGTTTATTGCGCAAAATGCCGTCCAGCACCTTTTTTGAAAGAGTCGCAGGGTAGAGACTGTCGAGCTTTGCGTTGAAGACATGCGCGGTCATCACGGCATCGTTGTACCCCGCGGCGATCATGGTCCGGTAGGGGTCGAGCTCCTCTTGTTTCCAGCTTTCGGTAACATCGGTAAAGTCCTTGTGCGTATCGGTCGATGAACTGCCATGTCCGGGAAAGTGCTTCAGGGTGGGTATCACACCCTCCTGACGCAATGCGTTGGCCGTCAGCGTGGCGTGCCGGGTGACGATTTTCGGATTGGCCGAAAAACTCCGACCGAGTTTTCCGATAACCGGGTTGTCCGGGTTGACGTTCAGGTCGACGACCGGTGCGAGATTCATCGGAATATGCATTTTTTTCAGAGTCGCAGCGGTTCCGAGTGCCGCACGGGTGGTGCTGTCGCGATTGTCGAGGGCTCCGAGATGTGCAGCCGAAACGCTCGGGGGAAACCCTTTCGAGCTTTTCAGCCGGTTCACCTTTCCGCCTTCCTGATCGATGGCGATGAGCAGGGGGATTTCCGAAAGACCCGTCAGTTCAAGCGTGAGTTTCGAGAGCTGCTCCGGGCTGCTGATGTTCCGTACCGGGGATTTCGTCGGCACATCGTAGTCGAAGAGCACCACCCCGCCGATATGGCGTTTCCGGATATCGACGGCGATTCCGGGGGCATCGGTGATCGAGAGCCCCCGGAAACCGATCATGAGCATCTGCCCGATCTTGACCGCCAAGCTGTCGGGTTGCTGGGCAGCACCTGCAGGCAGCGGAGCGAGCTGCAGCAAAAGGAGCAGCGCTGCGACGAGCGTTTTTTTTATCATGCCTCCCCCGCCGCTTTTGTGACGGCAATTTCTCCACCGGAGATAGCCACCCTTACGAGATCGTTCTCCTGAACCGCGCCCGACAGAATGAGCTCCGAGAGCCTGTTGGTTATCCTTCGCTGCATGACCCGTTTCAGGGGCCGGGCGCCGAAAGCCGGGTCGAAGCCCTCGCGGGCGAGCCAGTCGAGGGCTTCCGGGGTGATCTCCAGGGTAATATGCTGGCGCATGGCTGTTGCCCTGATTCGGTCGAACTGCACTTCGACGATCTGGCGCAGATCCTCTCTGGAAAGTGGTGTAAAGAGAATGATCTCGTCGATCCTGTTGAGAAACTCCGGGCGCACCTGCTGCTTGAGCATCTGGAAGAGTTTTTCCTGCAGTCCCGAAAGCACGGCGTCTCGGTTCATGCCGTCCATTTTCTCCATCTCCGACTGGATCATCTGGGCGCCGATGTTGCTGGTCATGATGATGATGGTGTTCTTGAAGTTCACCGTGTGCCCCTTGCTGTCGGTAAGCCGACCGTCGTCAAGAATCTGCAGCAGGATGTTGAACACATCGGGGTGGGCTTTCTCGATTTCGTCGAGCAACACAACCGAAAAGGGTTTTCGCCGGACGGCCTCGGTCAGCTGCCCACCCTCTTCATAGCCCACGTATCCGGGAGGCGCTCCCACCAGACGACTGACATTGTGCGACTCCATATATTCGCTCATGTCGATGCGGATCAGCGCATCCTCGTCGTCGAACAGATAATCGGCCAGCGTCCGGGCCAGCTCGGTTTTGCCGACACCCGTCGGTCCGAGAAAAATGAACGATCCTATCGGTTTTTTTTCGTCGCCCATGCCCGCCCGGGACCTCTTGACCGCCTCGCTGACCGCGCTGACCGCCTCGTCCTGTCCGATGACGCGCTTGTGCAGTTCATCCTCTATGCCGAGCAGCTTCTGCCGTTCGGACTGCAGCATCTTGCTGACCGGTATGCCGGTCCAGCGGGAGACGATGTCGGCTATGTCCTCGGCATCGATCTCCTCTTTCATGATCAGGTCCCCGGAAGCCTGCTTTTCCTCTATTTTCTCCCGGTTCTCTGCGATCTGGCGTTCGATGCGCGCAATGCTGCCGTAGCGGATTTCCGCCACCTTGCCGTAGTCTCCCTGCCGTTCATACTCCTCGGCCTGGAGCCGGAGCTGCTCAAGTTCCGACTTAAGGTCTCTGGACGCCTTGATCAGCTCCTTCTCGGTGTCCCACTGGGCCTTGATCGAGGTCTGTTCCTCAACAAGGCTCGCAAGCTGCTTCTCGATCTCCTTCAGACGCTGCCTGGTATCAACTGTGCTCATGGATTCAGTCGTTTTTGATTACGGGTGCCGCCGCTTGCCTGTTGCGCCGGAAGCCGGATTTTCTCCGACCGCAACAGACAAGCGGCTGTTCCCTTAAGATAGGTACCTGTAATAACGAATAATGTTGTAAATTTAAGGTCTGAGTAAAAAAAAGGACAATTCGCTCATTTCTTATATGGTAACTCATAATAAAATAACCGGTAACAGCGTGCAAAAGTTCTCCATCGGTTCTATTGAAATTCCTTCGGACGGCTCTCTTTTCTTTATTGCCGGCCCCTGTATCATTGAAAGTCGCGCCATGGCCTTTGCTGTAGCCGAAGAGTTGCAGCGTATAGGCAGCCGGGAGGGGGTGACCTTTATCTTCAAGGGTTCATACCGCAAGGCGAACCGCTCTTCCGTTTCATCGTTTACCGGTATCGGCGACCGCGAAGCGCTCGAGACGCTTGCCGCAGTCCGGGAGCAGTTCGGCATGCCGGTGCTGACCGATGTGCATGAGAGTGCGGAGGTCGAACTTGCCGCACCCTATGTTGATGTGCTGCAGATTCCTGCGTTTCTTTCGCGTCAGACGGAACTGCTGGTGGCTGCAGGCAAGAGCGGCCGGGCCGTCAACATCAAGAAGGGACAGTTCATGGCTCCCGAGGATATGGCCCATGCCGCCGCAAAGGTTGCCGGCACCGGAAACCGGAGCATCATGCTGACGGAACGGGGCACCAGTTTCGGCTATCACAACCTTGTGGTCGATTTTCGGGGAATTCCGCAGATGGCCGATACCGGCTATCCGGTGATTTACGACGCGACCCACAGTCTGCAGCTTCCCGGTGCAGGCAACGGGGTTTCGGGGGGAGAACGCCAGTATCTGCTTCCACTTGCGCGGGCGGCAGTTGCTGCGGGTGTCAACGGGCTTTTTTTCGAGGTGCATCCCGATCCGCCTTCGGCACTCTCCGATGCGGCAACCCAGATAGCCCTTTGCGATTTTTCCGCTGTTATCAAAGAGCTGCGTCAGCTTTCGGGCTGCATGCAGTCGATTCATTCACGTTAAACAGGAACCCTCTTGTCAGGTTTTCAGTACTTCGGGATGGAGCCCTCTCTGGCCGATCCATCCTCCAGAATCCAGCAGGTCCTTCAGGGCGTAAGGGCCATCGTGTTTCCGGTAGACGGCGTGCTCAACGGGCCGCGTATGACCTTCGACAGCAAGGGAGGCGAGATTATCTCAATCTCCAATCGCGACGCATCGGCCCTTAAGGAGGCGATTCGCCAGGGTATTCTGGTTGCGGTCGTCTCCGATCGCGATGCAGGGTGTTTCCGTCCTGTGCTCGAGTCACTCGGCATTACCGCGCTCTATCTGAATGCCTCCAGTCTGCTTGGGGCTTATGAGATTTTCCGGAAGGAGTGCTCGCTTCAGGACGAGGAGTGCGCCTATATCGGCGACGATATCGCCGATGTGCCGGTGCTCGAGAAAGCGGGATTTCCCGTTACTCCGATAGACGGAGCCGACTATCTGAGAAACCGTGTGGGTTACATCTCGGCCTACGAAGGCGGAAAAGGGTGTATCCGGGAGATAGTCGAGATGGTGCTGCAGCAGCAGGGGAAGTGGTTGTTCGCTGAATCGTCCTGAGCAGGGGCGGGCAAACGTGCTTTTGATGGAAAAAATGGACGAAGTGTTTTACTTTTAGTACGTTCTGTTTGCAGATTCGGGGCTAAATAGTACCATTGTTTTATAACGTGGCAGGGCTCTGCGCGCGCAAAACATGAGAGCGATGTCAGGTAGTGACCTGCCGGACTGTTGAATCGTCGATTCTTACCGGGGATTGCCGTGTTTGCAAAGTTCAGTACCAGAAAAGCGTTTAAAACCGTCATGCTTTCTGTCGTCCTGCTCGGTTTGTCGCTTTTCTTATGGTATGCATTGAGGCAGCCCGCTCTTCCGGAAGGGGTTGTTTCCGGGAACGGCCGGATAGAGGCCACAGAGTACGATATTGCCGCCAAGCAGGCGGGCCGGCTGGATTCTGTTTTTGTCAATGAGGGGGATATGGTTGTCGCCGGCCGGACTCTGGCTCGGATGAACGAGGACGATCTCGTTGCCTCGCTCGACGAATGCGAGGCGCAGATTCGTCTTGCGCGCAATGAAAAGCTTCGCGCATCTGCCATGGCGGCACAGCAGGCCGGCGAAAGTTCTCTCGCGGATAAGGATTATGCCCGCTACCGGAAATTGTTCGATCAGGATGTGATCTCGCGTCAGGAACTTGATCATGCCCTGACCAAAAGGGAGGGGTTGAATTCGGCCGTTTCGGCTACGCAGGCCCAGGTGGCAGAAGCTGGTTCCGCAATCGAAGCGGTTATCGCAAAATCCCGGATAATCAGGAACAATATCGAAGACTGCCGACTCAAAGCCCCTGTAGACGGAAGGGTGCTTTACCGGCTCGCCGAACCCGGCGAGGTGCTGCCTGCCGGAGGAAGGGTTCTCACGGTACTTGATCTTTCCGATGCGTACATGACGATATTTCTTCCTTCAGAAATGGCAGGCAGGCTGGTTATTGGTTCGGAAGCCCGCATCGTGCTCGACGCCTTTCCTCGGATGGTTATCCCCGCCAGCGTGTCATTTGTTTCTTCAAGGGCGCAGTTCACTCCAAAAGAGGTGGAGACCAGCTCCGAGCGGGAGATGCTCATGTTCCGCATCAAGCTGAAAATCGATCCCGAGCTGCTCAGGACGCGATTGAAAGACATCAAAACAGGGCTTACGGGTGTCGGTTACGTTCGCCTCTCTTCCTCCGTTGCATGGCCGGAAGCCCTTCAGCCCCGGATTTCGCGATGAACATCGAAGCCGGTCATACGGTACGCCTTCAGTCGCTTTCACACGCTTACGGTCAGATCGCCGCGCTTGACGGCATTGACCTGGATATTCCTGCGGGCTGCATGGCTGGGTTCATCGGGCCGGACGGTGTAGGAAAGTCGACGCTTCTTGGCGTCGTTTCGGGAGCCATCGCCGTTCAGTCCGGCCAGGTTTCTGTTCTGGGCGGCGATATGCGTGATGCGGATTTCAGGCGCCGAGCGGCATCCCGTATTGCCTACATGCCGCAGGGGCTCGGAAAAAACCTCTATCTGACGCTCTCGGTTTTTGAGAACGTTGATTTTTTCGGACGCCTGTTCGGTATTCCGGAAGTTGCAAGGAAAGTCCGGATAGGCGAAGTGTTGCAGAGTACAGGACTGCTGTCGTTTGCGGACAGGCAGGCGGGAAAGCTGTCTGGCGGCATGAAGCAGAAGCTCGCGCTTTGTTGCGCCCTGATCCACGATCCCGACCTGCTGATTCTCGATGAACCGACTACGGGTGTGGACCCGCTTTCCCGCAGGCAGTTCTGGGAGCTTATTTCGCGCATCAGGCTTCGTCGTCCTGGTCTGAGCGTGATGGTCGCGACGGCTTACATGCAGGAAGCGGAACGGTTCGCATGGCTGGCGGCTATGGATGATGGTCGCGTTCTCGCGACCGGGTCTCCGGAAGAGTTGAAAGGAAAGACCGGCAGCGGAACCCTCGAGGAGGCATTCATCCGGCTGCTTCCCCCGGAAAAAACCGCAGGGCATCGCGCTCCCCGCCTTGAATGTCGCAGTTTTTCCGGAGAAGATACGGTCATTATCGCGGAAAATCTTACCCGGACCTTCGGCAGTTTCACTGCGGTCGATCACGTCAGTTTCAGAATAAACCGGGGAGAGATTTTCGGGTTTCTCGGATCGAACGGTTGCGGCAAAACCACGACCATGAAGATGCTTACCGGGCTTTTGCCGGCGACTGACGGCAAGGCATGGCTTTTCGGCATGCCTACAGACGGACGCAGCATCGAGCTGCGAGGCCGGGTCGGTTATATGTCGCAATCCTTCTCGCTGTACAGCGAGCTGACGGTCGGGCAGAACCTGTTTCTTCATGCGCATCTGTTTGGCCTCGGAAAGGAGGATATTCCCCGGCGTATCGCCGAACTCACCGAGCGATTCGATCTTTCGGAATACCAGCATAAGCTTGCCGGGGAGCTTCCCATGGGCATTCGGCAACGACTTTCTCTTGCTGTGGCCGTCGTGCACGATCCGGCGATACTCATCCTCGACGAGCCCACATCCGGTGTCGATCCGGTGGCCAGGGACCGGTTCTGGGACATTCTTTCCGATCTTTCACGCAATCGCGGGGTAACGATTTTCCTGTCCACCCACTTCATGAATGAAGGGGAGCGGTGCGACCGGATTTCGCTGATGCACGCCGGGAAGGTGCTTGCCTGTGACACTCCCGCCAACCTGGTCATGGCAAAAGAGGCGTCCGGACTGGAAGATGCATTCATCGCATTTCTTGAGCAGGCTATGCCGGAAGATCGGGGAGTCGGCACCCAATTTTCGACGGAACGTTCACCGGAACGGATCGGCGATACTCGGCACGACGTCGCAGCGTTCAGTTTTCGCCGGTGTTTCGGCTATGTCAGGAGGGAGAGTATCGAGATTATCCGGGACCCCGTCCGCCTTGTGTTCGCTCTTGCCGGTTCGGTGCTGCTGATGCTGATTCTCGGTCTTGGCATCACGTTCGACGTCCGCGACGTCGCTTTTGCGGTGCTTGACATGGACCGGACTCCTGAAAGCCGGGATTTTATCGAACAGATTGCAGGGACCCGCTATTTCGTCGAGCATGATCCTCCGTCAGGCTCGGAGGAGCTTTTCGAGAGGATGCGGACAGGAGAACTCAAGCTTGCCGTGGAGATTCCTCCGGAATTCGGCAAGAACCTGTACCGGGGAGGAAGCCCTGAAATTGCCGTTTGGATCGATGGTGCCATGCCGTTTTACGGTGAAACCGTGAAGGGCTATTTTTCGGGAATCGCGCGCAACTATATCGAAGAGCTTGCCCTGAGACACGGAAGATCCCTGAAGGGTATGGCCCCGGTTTCTGTGATTTTCCGTTACCGCTATAACCAGGATTTCAGGAGCCTTCCCGCGATGGTGCCAGCGGTCATTCCTTTGCTGCTTCTCTTTATCCCGTCAATTCTCATGGCGCTCGGCATCGTTCGCGAAAAAGAACTTGGATCCATCACCAACCTCTACGTGACGCCAGTGACCAGACTCGAATTCCTGCTGGGCAAGCAGTTCCCTTATGTGGTTATCGGTATGGCGAGCTATGTGTCGCTCGTCCTTCTGTCGGTGTTTTTTTTCGACGTTCCGGTCAGGGGCAGCTTGCTGACGCTGACGATCGGCGCTTTTCTCTATATTGTTGTGACAACCGGTTTCGGTCAACTCGTTTCCTCGTTCACTTCGACACAGATTGCGGCTTTGGCTTGCACGGCTTTCGCAACGCTGATACCGGCCGTGCGTTTCTGCGGCTTTACCCAGCCGGTATCTTCGCTTGACGCGGCAGGATCGGCAATTGGCAATGTCTATCCGGCAACCTATTTTCTTCTGATCAGTCGCGGGGTTTTTTCGAAGTCTTTGGGCTTTTTCGATTTGTTCCCCCACCTTTGCTCGCTTGCGGCATTCATTCCGGTGCTGACAGGCCTGAGTATACTGCTGCTGAAAAAACAGGGAAGGTAGCCGTGAGGACGACCGCCAACATTGTGCAGCTTGGAATCAAGGAGCTTCGGAGCCTGTGGCACGACAAGGTGCTCCTGGGGCTTATCGTATTCATGTTCACGGCAGGCATCTACACCGGCGCGACATCCAGCTCCCTGGAACTGCACAATGCTCCGGTCGCTTTCGTGGACGAGGATCAGTCGCCGCTTTCGGGGAGCATCCGCCAGGCATTCTATCCCCCGTCCTTCAGGCAGCCCGCACTGATCGGATCCCACGAGGTCAATCGTGCTCTCGATTCCGGGACGTACACGTTCGTCATTGATATTCCTCCTGATTTTCAGCGAGATCTGCTTGCCGGCAGGTATCCTGAAATACTCGTCGATATCGATGCTACAAGAGTGACCCAGGCGTTTATCGGCGCGGGTTACATCAATTCGATCGTCAGTGGCGAAGTGTCCGGTCACTTGCAGAGATCGTCTTCCGGGTCCGATCTGCCTGTACGTTTTGTCGTACGGTCACTGTTCAATCCCAACCTCAACGGTATCTGGTTCGGTGGCATCATGGAGATCATGACCAACGTGACCCTGCTCTCGATCATCCTTTCGGGAGCCGCACTCATTCGCGAACGGGAGCACGGCACGATTGAGCACCTGCTGGTCATGCCGCTTAGGCCTTTCGAGATTATGGCCGCAAAGATATGGGCTAACGGCCTTGTGGTGCTCTGCAGCGCCGCGGTCTCCCTGTTTCTTGTGGTAGAAGGGTTTCTCGGTGTTCCGATTGCCGGGTCGGTGCCTCTTTTCCTGTTCGGCGCCATGCTGCATCTGTTTTCGACGACCTCGATCGGGATCTTTCTGGGGACCGTTGCCCGCTCAATGCCGCAATTCGGCCTCCTTATCATCCTTGTCGTGCTGCCGATGCAGCTGCTTTCCGGCGGCATGACGCCGAGAGAAAGCATGCCGGAACTGGTACAGCAATTCATGCTTCTTTCTCCGACAACCTACTTCGTAAAGTTTTCACAGACAATTCTGTATCGTGGAGCCGGGATTTCGACAGTCTGGCCGGAATTTGTCGCTGTAGCGGTAATAGGGATCGTGTTTTTTTCAGTCGCCCTGCTTCGTTTCAGAAAGAGCATCTCCCTGATGCAGATGTGAGGATTTCAGGACCCGGGGGAGCGGTTCAGCAGCAGGGCGGTCTCCTCGAGGGAGAGGACGCCTACGATGTTCGTGCCGTGGTTAGGCTCTACATGCACATCTCCGAGATATTCCGCACCGGTCAGAAGCGCCTGTTCAAGCGCCTCGATTTTTCCGAAAAGACTGTACGCCGCCGATTGCGGTGTCGAGCAGGAGACCGGAGGATTATCGGTGCCGTGCACGAAGTAACCCTCCGGCATGGCGCCACCGTCCGGATAGCCGTGCCAGTGCGTCATCGACGCGCCGCCCCTTTCAAGCATTCCGGTAAACGTCGAACCGGGGTTCACGGTTTTCAGGATCGAGGCTATAAAGGCGTTGCCCAGCGCATGGGCAAGAATGGTGAGGGTGTCGAACGAGGGTTTCGTAACCGGCCCTTCGGCCAATCCCGCAGGAGTTTTCAGGTAGGCGGCACCGTTTTCCAGTCCGATTTCCACCAGATCGGTTTCGATGTCCAGATGGTTTTTCCGGCATCCTGAACGGGTCGTGAGCACCCGCACGTCGGGAACGTCGACCAGCAGGGTGCGATTGCCTATCCTGACCGGTACCATGCTCTCTTCATCCTTCGGCGTGCTTTCGTCGAGAGGCATGGCGGGCAGCACCCTTACCGGCAGCTGGCGGGCGAAAAATCCGTAACTCATGCCGCTGCGGTGGTCGAGATAGCGGGCCACGATTTTCCGGTAGAAATCATTGCGGTATTCAAGGCTGTCGGTCGAGGTATGTGTCAGCAGGTAGCTGCTCGATGCCCACGCCCTGCTGCATCCGAGAAAGTCAACGGCAGCCCTTCTGAATTCCGGGTTCCCGACCTGGAGTGCCGCATGGCGGAAATCGAGGTACTCCGGTCTTGGAGGCACGACCTGCGCCGTCAGTTTCGGCACCAGTGTTCCTCGTACGGCATCCCTCGTCGGCAGCGGGGTGTTGAAGGTCACCACCCCGCCGTTCATGGTGCAGATCGTCCACGAATGCCGGGTGACGTAGATCAGAATATGCACCATATCCCTTGCCAGCCGCCGCACAATCGCGTCAAGCCTTTCCTGTGGCGTCGCAGCGGCGGTGAGTGGCGGCGGCTCATCGTAGATGCCGACAATGATGTTGTTGTAAAGTGTCGAAACCCTGTTGATCGCCAGCTCGCTGTCGGCGAACATGCCGGGAGCGAGAATCACCGTACCGGGCCTGAACTTTCCGCCAGGGAGCGTCGATTCGCTGCAGGATTCAGCGCTTATGCCGAGCGATCGCATGATTCCGGTCAGCGCTTCACAGAAGCGCTCAAGCCGTTTCGGGATGGTCCGGGCAGGGTAAAGCACGCAGCGGAGCTTTGCGCACATGGCGTCCAGGCCGAGCGGGGTCTCTTTGTCGATGCCGAGAATGCGTTGAAGTGAAGCCGGGCTGATGCTGTTACTCATGTATTTCCTGAAAGAGAGATGTGTCCGGGTGTGCGGGGGTTCATTCCGGGAGGTTGAGCGAGTGTTCGCGGCCCCAGAGCAGTTTTGTGCGCAGGATCTCGCAGTAGTCACGGCTTTCGTTGGCAACCAGGTTGATGAGATCATCCGATTTTCTTACCGTTACCGTTTCCTGGGAGCGGAGCATTCTGGTGATTCTGCCGTCACAGTTCAGCGGGAATTCACCTGCCTGGGCATCGACCGAAACCTCGATGATTTTGTCGTCGCTGATGACAATCGGCCGGACCGTCAGCATGTGCGGACAGATGGGGGTGATGACGAAGACAGAGGACTTCGGCGCGATAATCGGTCCGCCAGCCGACATGGAGTAGGCTGTCGATCCGGTCGATGTCGCTATAATGATGCCGTCAGCCCGATAGGAGCCGAGCAGTTCCCCGTCGAGCCGGATGACGAAGGTCGGAATTCTCGGATAGGCGCCTTTTTCGATCACCACATCGTTCAGTGCGCGCATTCGCTGTTCACGGCCGTTGTCCGTCGTTATGGCTTCAAGCTGTGTGCGGTTGTGGATGGAGTAGTTGCCGTCCAGTACCTTTTCTACGGCCGTTATCATCTCGTCCTTGCTGAACTCGGTCAGAAACCCGAGCCGTCCCACATTGATGCCGAGCACCGGTTTTGTTTCGGAGTAGTGCGAGGTGTAGAGCAGGGTGCCGTCGCCGCCCAGTGAGATGAACAGATCGCACATCCGGTTGAGATCGTCAATTTTTGCCGAGGGGCCTGTGCCGAGTTTTTCAGCCGAAAGCGATTCGAGCACATAGCCGATCCGTTTACGGTCGAGCCAGCCGGTCAGATCTTTTGCCAGAAGGACGGCCTCACTTCGTTCCGTGTTGACGACAATGGCGACTTTCATGGTTTGTGGAGCTCCTTCAGGGTTTCGTACAACCGGTTGGCATTGCTGAACCTCGAGGCAATGCCTTCGACGTTCTCGTTTTTCACGTCTGAGGCAAGAGCCAGCAGCTCACCTGCGAACCCCTCCAGTTCAGCGGTAATATTGTCGCTGTTGGTGAGCACAATATCCTGCCAGATCGACCACGAGCTTCCCGAGAGTCTGGCCAGTGTCGCAAAACCTGGCCCCGAAGCCGCAATGTTCTTTTCGCAGTAGTTTATCAGCAGTGTGGAGAGCAGCTGGGGAAGGTGGCTGATATTTGCAACAATCCGGTCGTGGCTGACCGGGTCCATCAACATGGTGTGGCATCCCGCAGATTCAAGCAGGTTCATCAGTTCCTGTCCAACCGGACCGTCCAGAAAAGCGCCGTTATCGCAGAGAATCACGGTTTTGCCCCTGAGCAGCTCTTCGTGGGCCGCGCGGAATCCTCGCTGTTCCCGACCGGCCATGGGGTGCATGCCGATAAACGGAATTCCGAGTTTTCGTGCTTTTTCGGCTATCAGCGTCTTGGTGCTCGACACATCGGTTACCAGCACCGGAGATGCGGCGTACTCCCTGATTTCATCAAGCAGCTCGATATTCACCTGTACGGGCGCTGACAGGACGATAAGATCAGCGTCATAGAGGGCTTTTTTGTCGGTTTCGAACCGGTCGAGCCCCAGATCGAGCACCTCAAGCCGCTCCTTTTCGGTGAACGAAGGATCGTAGCCTTTCATGACAAGCCGGTGCTCACCGGCGGGCTGCGACAGCCTGAATGCCCGGAGGAGCGATGTGCCGATCAGCCCGAGGCCGACAAACGATATGGTTCTGATAGCCGGTTGTGCGCTCATGGCGTCAGTTTTGCTTGTTAGCCCTGCTGCCCGGAGCCTCGACGGGAATGCCTTCGCTGCAGAGCGGGCACTCTTCGGGCGTATAGCTGACGACCTCCATCAGGAGCACCGAGTACTGGTTGTCGGCAAGCCGCACCTTTCCGTTGCTTCGGTCTACCACCGAACCCACGCCTACCAGTTCGGCGCCGGCGGCCTCGACCAGTTCGATCACTTCGGCAACGGAGCCTCCTGTCGTGATGACATCCTCCACGACAACAACCCGTTCGCCTTTTTCCAGACCGAACCCCCTGCGGATGGTCATTTTTCCATCCTTGCGCTCGGCAAAGATGGTTTTTACGCCCAGCTGCCGGCCAACCTCGGTACCGACCACGATTCCGCCTATGGCCGGCGAAATGACCGTTTCGACTGCGGAGTTGCTGAAATGGCCGGCTATCCGGCCGCAGACCGTCGAGAGATGTTCCGGATACTGCAGTACTTTCGCGCACTGGAAATAGGTGTTGCTGTGTCGTCCGGAGGTAAGCCTGAAATGGCCTTCAAGCAGTGCTCCGGTTGATTTGAACATCTCAAGCATTGACGGGTTGCTCATGAATCGATAGCTGGGTATGGGTCGTTGACTGAAAAGGTGTGTAAACCGTTAAAATACAGAAGCTGAATCAAAAAAGGGAAAAGAAAAACCCCCGCATGAGGGTGAGTTCATTACCGGCGCGTTTCAAGATACTCCCTGAGAATGACGCATGCCGCTGCGCTGTCGAGCCGGCCTTTCCGGTTTCGTTCTTTCCTGCTGAGTCCCGATGCCGAAAGAATCTGCATGGCGTCCCGGGAAGAGCCGTGTTCATTGATCCTTTCGATCGGCAGGCCGGGGAACCAGATGGAGAGCTCTTCGATGAACCGGTCGATCACTCCGCTCATCCTGTTCTCCGTGCCGTCATCGTTGAGCGGGTAGCCGACAAGAATTTTTTCGATCTCATCGCTGCTTGTCATGGCCTCGAGCCTGCTGAACAGCGCATTCCGGTCAAGGGTCCCGACCGGCTGGGCAAAAAGCTGGAGAGGATCGCTCTCGGCAAGCCCGATTCGTTTTGTGCCGTAATCGATGGCGACAATTCTTTTTTTTCTGTTCGTATCCATGCCTTGAAAAATCGGTATTCCTGATTTACTTCTTTCAGTGCAGTATAAATAGTAAAGAAAAACTTTTGTCGTACTGTTTTGCTCTTTTCCTGTCGCGCCGTGATTTTTCAGTGATAAAATTTAGCATATGCCCAATATTCTCGTATAACTGCTTGGCTATATGGCATTTTGGTGTTAATTTTACCATTCAAATCTTTTTTGAGCATTCATAACACAAGTATAACCGGAGAAGATGCAATGGCAAAGGTTGTTATTATTGGTGCCGGCTTTGCAGGGCATACTGCAGCGATGTATCTGGGCGATTCGATAGGCAAGGATCATGAAATAACGGTTGTTCATAAATTCGATTATTTCGGTTTTGTTCCATCGTGGGTCTGGCTGGGTATCGACGCCGTGAAGCCTGAGCATACCGTTTTCAAGTTAAAGCCAATCTACGACAAATTCAATGTGAACTTTGTGCAGGGTACCGTAACCTCGGTTCACCCCGACGAGAACTACATTATTCTCGAACAGGCCGGAGACGCGGGCCCCGCAAGCCTTGAATACGACTATCTGATCATTGCGACCGGTGCGCACATGAACTACGATGCGACACCTGGTCTCGGACCGAAAAAGTTCACGCAGTCGATATGCCACTTCGATACCGCCATTCAGGCTCGCGACGCCTATCTGCAGTCGGTGGCGCGCATGAAGCGGGGCGAGCGTCAGAAGCTGGTCATCGGCACCGGCCATCCGCTTGCGGCATGTCAGGGCGCGGCCTTCGAGTACATTACCAACATCCATCACGATCTTACCCAGAGAGGCGTAAGGGATAAAGCCGAACTGGTTTACCTCACCAACGAGCCGGAAATCGGCGATTTCGGCGTTGGCGGTATCAATGTGGTCACAAAGGGTGGCCGGATTGCAAAGGGCGGCGATCTCATCGAGGACGCCATGGACGAATTCGGTATCGGTAAAGCTGTCCGCAGGGGCGTCAGGGAGGTCGATGCCAAAAATGTATACTGGGAGGACTTCGAAGGCAACTACGGTGAAACCGATTATGATTTCGCCATGCTCATTCCCCAGTCGCGCGGCGTTACCTTCAGGTTTTTCGACAAGGAAGGCAAGGACATCTCCTCAACGGTCTGCAATCCCGGCGGCTTTGTGTTCGCCGACGGCATCTACGGTCTGAAATACGACGATCTGGTCAAGAACTCAAACGCATGGCCGGCCCAGTACTACAACCCGACCTACAAGAACATCTTTTCGGCAGGTATCGCCTTTGCGCCTCCCGGCCCGATTTCCGAGCCGCATACCACGAAAAACGGTACGGTCATTACGCCTGGAGCGCCGAGAACAGGAATGATTTCCGGTGTGATCGGCAGGGTTGTGGCCTTCAACGTCATCGACATGATCAAGACCGGGCGCATGACGCACCGTGAGCGCATGTCCGAGATGCTGGCCGTATGTATCGCTTCCAACGGCAAGTCGCTCTGGAACGGTTCTGCCATCGTGATGATCATCTATCCCATCGTGCCGGACCATTCGCGCTACGACAACAAGGAAGGGCGCGACATGTTCGTCACCAAGGTCGAGCGCGGCATTTCCGGCGCATGGCTCAAGCAGATGGTGGAAACCACCTTCATGCACAAGTTCCAGGGCCGTATCGGCTGGCAGTTCATTCCGGAATAACCGGGCAAGATTTCAATCAATGACAAAATGCGATAACCCATGAGGCCTACATCGTTTGATAAATTCCTGATGCGCTGCAGAATCTACCAGTTCTGGCGCTTTATCGTGCTGAACCTCAAGATCCTCAAAGCCGTCCATCACGATAAAACAGCCTGAGCGGAGAGTTTTTGCCGTTTCAGGGAAATACGGTTTTTCCATTCATAAACGCATATCTTTTTTTAGGGTATGCGTTTTTTTTATTGAAACCATCCCGCCTTTGTTCCTGGCACTTCTTCTGCAGATCTTTTCCCTCTGCCTTGAGTTCAGTACCCGAAGCCGGGTTCAAACCTTTAACAGGCTCCGGATGTTGATGCTGAAGAGTTTATTGCCTGACGAGATCATTTTTTTATCCGGGGGGTGGCTATGCCGGTTTTGATGGGTTTATTCATGACGTGTCTCCTGTTTGCCGGTTGTTCGGTGGTGGGAAAGCGAACAGCTGATGAGCCGTCTTATACGTTGATAGAAAAAGATGGAGAAAGAGAAATACGGCGTTACGGTGATATGATCGTTGCCGAAACGGTTGTCGAGGGTCGATACAGCACGACCAGCGGTCCGGCTTTCAGCCGTCTTGCCGGGTATATATTCGGGAAAAACCGGGGAAAGCAGAAAATCGCCATGACAGCACCGGTAATTCAGGAGCCGCTCAGTGAAAAAATCGCCATGACAGCTCCGGTATTGCAGGAAAAAAAAGGTACGGCATGGTCAATGATGTTTGTCATGCCTGAAGGATACACGCTTGAAACAACGCCGGTACCGCTTGACGCGTCAGTCGTTGTCAGGGAGGTCAAAGGCAAAAAAGTTGCCGTGATCCGGTATTCAGGCCTGCATTCCGAAAGCAATCTTCAGAGTTATGCAGGGAAACTGACGATGTGGCTCGAAAAAAAAGGATACCGTATTCTTTCTCCTCCTCGAGCGGCAAGCTACGATCCGCCGTGGAGCATTCCGTTTTTTCGCCGTAACGAGGTGCATATCGATGTTGAGTAAACGGTAACGACGAAAAAAGGGCCAAATACAACCGGCCCTTTTTTCGTCGCTCTGAAGAAGCACCGATCAGTCTACATGAAGGTGTGGTAGGACTGGCCGGCAAAAACGATGAGAAACCGGAGTATCAATCCGCCGAAAAGCACCATGACTGGAGCGACGTTCGGAAATCTTACATGGACGCCGGCCGCTTCAAGAAACTCGAGAAGCAGCGGAACGACCAGACCGGCGGCGACAAAAACTCCCCAGAACCAGAACATGTAGGACATGCCGGCCAGATTGACGTCGCCGGTGATGAGATGCATCATGGCGCCATGGGTATTGGCAGAGCCGGTAAGGCCGCCGAGCACGAAGAGCCCTACGGTCATCAGTTCTATCCAGATGGCGTTTGCGTCGATCATGCTGTAGACCGGTTTTTCATCTTCAGGTGCAAGCAGCAGCATCAGAGCGGCGGCACTCGATATTCCCGAAACAAGAAAGAGCATGCCGAGAATGGAGCTTGACCAGAGCGGCCGGGCGGAGAAGAAGGAGAGCAGGATGCCGGTGTAGATACCGATGCCTACGCCGATATGGGCATTGACCAGCGCCACGATGGTCATGTGGTTTTCCGTCCAGTCAATCACCTTGTTGATGGGCTCGATATTCAGGTCGCGAAGCTGTCGTTTGTTGACCAGCATTGCCTGCAGAATCGCCAGCGGGAAGAATGCTATCAGAATCCAGCTGCCGGCAGACATTGGTGAGGTGGGCTGAATGGTGGTGTAGAACGCCCACACGTAAAGGGGATGAGCCAGGTCAAGAAAAAGAAAGAGCATGCCGATGCCGAGCAGCGTCGGAGAGAGAATGGAGCCGAGTCGCACGGCAAGGCAGGGACACCCCTCCCCCTGGTCTCTCGGTCCGACACCGAACTTGCGTTTCAGGATGATCATGATCGAGGTGATCACGAGCAGGCCGCCCGCCATACCGCCGAGAAAGAGGTAGAGCGGGATGTGCCATTCCCAGATGTGGAGATGCGGCACCACATTGGGGTTGATTTTCGTCGAGACGATCTCATTAACTGCAGTTGCCAACATAGTTACGCTCCGGGTTTATTGCTTGCGGAAATCCAGTGCAGGTTCGGTTCCGTTCCTGCATGTTCTTTCTGGCGGTAAACGAGTTTACCTCTCAACAGCGCTCTTGTCTTTTCGTTCATATTGTTGAAATCGACAAGGTTCAGGCTGCCTGTCGGGCAGATCGACACGCAGGCGGTTTCAAGGCCCTGTTCGATCCGGTGCCGGCAGAGCGAGCACTTATCCACAAATCCTTCGGGATGCACGTAACGGGCATCGTAGGGGCATGCCGCCATACAGGCCTTGCAGCCGGTGCAGAGCGACCGGTTGATCTGTACCGTGCCGTTTTCGTCATAGTGCGACGCTCTCGTCGGGCAGTACGTGACGCACGGGGCGTTGTCGCAGTGCTGGCAGCGCTCCGAGCGGTTTTCCATGGTCAGTTTAGGATATTCTCCACCCGACTCCTGAACAACCCAGTCGCGACAGTACCCTTCGGGCACGCTGTTCTCCTGCTTGCAGGCATAGACACAGGCCGAACAGCCGACACATACCCTGGTGTCGATAACCATTCCGTAATTTTTCTTGTTGCTCACGCTTTACGCCTCCTTGATGAATGTCACAAAATTGTTCTGGAACCCGACAGCGCCCATCGCCGGGTCTATTTCGGTTTTCGATATAAGCTGGTTGTGCGATGCTCCCCGTTTGTGGGCCCAGGTGAGCTTGGCTGAAGTATGGCCGAACCCGTGAACCATGTAAACCGCATCGGTGCGGATGCGCTGGGTCACCTTCACTTTGACCGGAAACTCGGAAACCACTCCTTCCTGGTTTTTCAGGTGTACGTATTCGCCGTTCTCAAGGCTGTGTTTTTCCGCGATGCGGTTGTTCACCCAGACCTCGTTCTCTTTTGCTGTTGCAAGGTCGCCGAGGAAGCGGTTGTTTGCCGTACGACCGAAAGTCAGCATGGGTTTGCGTCCCGTCAGCATCCGGTAGAAGCCGCTCGGCGGCTCGGGATGCGGAGTGTATCTCGGAACGGCATCGAATCCTCCAGCCTCGAGCCGGGCCGAAGCCAGCTCGATCTTGCCGCTCGGGGTTTTCAGATTGAGCGCTTCACCCGGCTTGCGGTAGAGATCGGTTTCAGGCATAACCAGCACCCCTTTTTTCCTGATCTCGGCAAGGGAACTGCCTACCAGTTTGAGTTTTTTGTCGAGCCCTTTTTCAACGCTCGGCGGGAAAGCTCCGTGAATGCCCCACTTCTCGGTAATCATCTTCGCGATCTGGTTGCCCGGCTTTGAATCGAACATGGGAGGTACGGCGGGCTGACGAAGTGCTACAAACGGGGTACGGAAGGCTCGGCCGTTATCGAGATCGTCATACCGTTCAAGATAGGTACACTCAGGCAGCACGACATCGGCATAGCCGGTAACCTCGGAAGGCAGCACATCCACGGCGACCACGAACTCAGCCTTCTTCATGGCTTCGATGGCCTTGTCCCGGCCGAGAGTCATGGTTTCGGGCAGGTTTACGCCGTAGATCAGAAGTCCCTTTATCTCGCCC
The DNA here is from genome assembly GCF_049593655.1 of Chlorobium sp. Taxonomy (NCBI): domain Bacteria; kingdom Pseudomonadati; phylum Chlorobiota; class Chlorobiia; order Chlorobiales; family Chlorobiaceae; genus Chlorobium; species Chlorobium sp. The sequence continues at coordinate 8,784 of NZ_JBAWHG010000036.1, read as the reverse complement.
GAAATGGCCTGCTGCACGATTTCATGCGAGGCTATGGTGTTGGACGGTTCGTCATCCGGGAAGAAGGGATATTTGCTGTGTACCTCTTTTTCATAGGCAGGGTGCTCATGAGCCGGAGGCGGCTGTACAAGCGGGAACTTCTGGAAGGCAACCACGCCACCGGGCATCTTGAAATTGCCGACCAGCGCATTGAGAATATGGATGGCCCGGATCCGTTGCAGGGCGTCGCCGTACCAGTTGGTGCGACGTCCGGTGTGCACGAAGGCCGCCGGTGCATGGAAAGCGTATTCACGGGCAACAGTACGAATATCGTCTGCAGGAATGTCGGTTATTTCCGAAACCTTTTCCGGGGTCATCTCCTTTACCGAATTCCATAGTTCGTCGAATCCGACGGTGTGGGCCTCGACGAACGTCTTGTCATACAGGTTTTCGCTGATGAGTACATGCATGAGCCCCTGCATCATGGCGATATCGGTAGCCGGTTTGATAGGCAGCCAGTGCTCGGCCTTTCCTGCCAGTGTCGAGAACCGGGGATCGAACACCACGATTTTCGCTCCGTTGCGAATGCCTTCGGAGATCTCCTGCACCGCGGTGTTGTGCATGTTCTCGCCGAAGTGGGTGCCGAAGAATACCATGTATTTGCTGTTCTTCATATCGAACCCTTCAGGCGTATCGCTCGGGTAGCCGTAGGTCAGCACCGTTGCCTGGCGGGCCGGGCCGCAGCAGAGGTCGTAGGATGGTTTTGCGTATTTGTTGACGCCGATCTGGGAGAACATGTTCTTGAAGAATGATACGCCGTAGCCGTGGTGCAGCATGGCAAGTGCTCCGGGTCCGTACTGCTCTTTAATGCCGTAGAGCTTTTCGGCGACAAGCGTGATGGCCTCGTCCCAGGTCGCCTTCCGGTAGAACTGCCTTCCGTCTTTCGTTTCGCGGATCAGCGGATGGGCAAGGCGGTCGGGATCGTAGAGCAGCCCGGTACCTCCGGTGCCTCTCGGGCAGAGTTTTCCCTGGCTGAGAGGATGGTGATCCGATCCGGTGATCTTGTAAACCTTGCCGTCCCGGACATGCGCGGCGATGCCGCACCGCCAGAAGCAGTGTTCGCAGAATGAATAGACCACCTTGCTTCCTTCATCCCCGGCCGCAGAGTCCGCCCCGGAAAAAGCCTGTGCGGCTCCTGCGGACAATGCGGTGGATCCGGCAAGGAAAATCGACGATATCTTTATGAAGTCCCGGCGGCTGATGTTCTGGCCTTGGCTCATATGACAGGCTCCTTACTGAGTGTTGATAGAAATACTGGAACTGTGCAGTTACTGTTTTTTTCGGCTTTCCGCCCTCTGCCGGAGAATTTCGTCAGCATCTTCCGGTGCCATGCCCGAAGAGCAGGCGAAAAAAGTATAAAGAGATCAGAGAGTGCTGCGTCAGGCAAGCCGGATGAAATCCCTGCTTATTGCAGCGCGAATATGTTTTCCGGGCCGGAAAAAGGAATGTTTTCTGTGAAGGGAAATTCCTTTGGTGTGACGGCGTATGGAGATAAATATTATTGAATAAAAAATAAATATAATTGTTGTTATGACAGCATGCAAAATGAAAATCAAAGGATGACTTATTGGCATAAGTGTATTTTTTGCAATGGGTTGGAATTTATTTTTGACTGTATATATATGAACATATAGATGTATTGATATAAACTTGTTTATGGATTCTTTTTGGTATTTGCTATATTTTATTGCGGTTCCGCTTTATAGAAAAGCAATAACAATTGTTAATGATTTGCTATGAATCAGCTCTTGTGTTTCAAGATAATCCCTCCGGAAAAAATCGCATTCGGGGAAGACGGGAGCCGAACGGCCGGTTTTTTTCTCGGCGGTCGAATGAGTACATTCGAGTAAATTCATCAGCATAAAATTCATACGCGGTTATGAAACCACTCTACTACTTCATCGGAGCCGGGCTTTCCATTCTGCTGTCGATCTATATCTTTATATTCGGCACGGCACCCAACCACGAACTGATTGCCATTTTTATCGGCCTCTGGGCGCCGACCATCATCTGTCTCGGCGTTTTCAATACCCTGCTCGGCATTCTTGACGAGATGTGCTGCGCCCACAAGCGGATCGAGGAGCGGCAGTCGTGCGGCCATGAGCGGTAACAGCATTATGGGAAACATGTTGCTGGTCGGTGCGGGCGGATTTCTCGGCTCGGTTGCGCGCTATCTTGTCGCACTTGCCGTACCGTTTGCCGGAACGGGTTTTCCGTTTGCCACCTTTGCGGTCAATATGCTCGGCAGTTTTTTTATCGGTCTTCTGAGCGAGCTTGCGGTTTCAACCACCATGCTCTCTCCTGAAACCAGGCTTTTTCTTGTAACCGGCTTCTGTGGCGGTTTCACCACATTTTCCTCCTACATGTACGAGAACGCCGCACTCATCAGGGACGGCCAGGTGTTCTATACAACCCTTTACCTTGCCGGCAGCATCGCCGGCGGATTTCTTGCGCTTTATTCAGGAATGCTCACCGCAAAACTCTGGACATGATGAACTTCATCGAATCGGAACTGCTGCGGATCTTTGTCGGCGAGCAGGAAAATCTGCACCACCGACCGCTCTACGAACTGCTTGTCAGCGAAGCGCTCGAACGAGGCATGGCCGGAGCTACCGTGTTTCGCGGCCTCCTCTCCTTCGGCCTGCGCCACAAGGTGCACACTGCAAAGATATTGGAGCTTGTAGGCGACCTGCCGATGGTGGTTGAAATCGTGGACACCACCGAAAAGATCGAAGCATTTCTGCCAGTTGTGGAGATGCTGTTGCGAGAGTCCGGAGCGCAGGCACTGGTGACGCGTGAAGCCTTGCGTCAGTGGACGACGTGAAGGAATGAGTGAACATTTCCCCTTTCGAGATGATTTCTGAATCGGGGTGATTCCGGTTGAATGCCGATATTTGCATGCATCACCTGATACAACGATACAGCGCTCTCCATCACCAGTCGCAATCAGGTTAATCCAGTCATTCAGGAATTGATATGAGAACCGTTGCCCAGATAGAATCCTTACTGCCTGAACTGGAGTTCTGTACAGCTGATGAACTGGAAGATCAGGATCTCGATTTCAAACAGTGGGATGCATAGAGCCGTGACAAAGCCGTTCGGCTTATGGTTCACATGGCGGTGTGCATGGCCAATGGCGGGGGTGGTACGGTCGTGTTCGGTATTGCTGATCGCGTCAAAGGGCGTGAAAAGGCAATTCTCGGGGTACCGCCCGAGATCGATACCAACCTGCTGAGGAAAGCGATCTACGATCAGACTGATCCCAAAATCACCCCGGTTTTCGAAGAGTTGCGTGTGCCTGAAGGAACCGGCCGCCTTATACTGATGCAGACTTATTCCGGAATGCCGCCTTATACCGATAATGCCGGTCGGGGCAGTATTCGCATTGGCAAAGACTGTCAGCCACTTACCGGAACTCTTCGTCGAAAAATAGGCGTCGAGACCGGTGAGACCGACTATACCGCTGAATCTGTTGCTGCTGCGAACAGTCAACTGCTCTCGTTTACGGCTATTGAAGCCTTGCGCAACCAGGCAAGAAAAGAGCGAGCGCCGGATGATCTTCTGCGTCTGACGGATATCGAGCTGCTTGCTGCATTGGGTCTGGTAAGGCATAACAGATTCACGAGAGCGGCACTGTTGCTGGCCGGCACCGAATCGGCTATTCGGGAATATTGTCCGGGTCATAACTGGACTTTCCTTCAGATGACCTCCGATACCGTATATGGAATTCGTGAAGACCGGGTGAGTGCGCTGCCGTTATCTGTACAGCGTATCCAGGAGCTGCTTGTACCCTTCAATCCCATTACAACGTATCAACAGGGGCTGTTTCACTTCGAATACCACACGTGGCCCGAAATCGCCATACGCGAAGCGTTGATGAATGCCTTCTGTCATGTCGATCTGCGTATTGCAGGGCCGGTGATGGTCAGGTTGTATCCCGACCGGCTTGAGGTTAGTAATAACGGAGGGTTCATTGCCGGCATAACTCCGGGCAATATTCTTCACCATCAACCGGCATCGAGAAATCCGCTGCTCGTTGAGGCTTTGACCCGCCTGCGTCTTGTCAATCGCAGTAACCTCGGAATAAACCGTATGTTTTCCTCACTGCTGATAGAGGGCAAGGAGCCGCCGCATATTCGTGAAATCGGAGAATCTGTCCTTGTGAGCTTTCCCAGGCGTGAATTGAATGCGGCCTTTCGGCTTTTTGTTGCCGAAGAAGGTGAAAAAGGACGAGACCCGGGTGTCGATGAACTGCTGTTATTGCAGCATCTGCTGCATCATCCGGAGGTGAACACCGGCTCGGCCGCCGGGCTTTGCCAGAGAAGCGAATCGGAAATCCGAGAACGTTTATCCGCAATGGAGACATCAGGGTACATCGAGCATGGCGGTGCCGGTCGTGGGGCTTACTGGTGCCTCCATCCGGAGCTGTACAAACGTTTGGCCAGCGACGGGCAAGGCGAAGTCCGCCGAAGGGTTGACTGGGAGGCAGCCAAGACTCGCATCCTTAGCATACTCATGGAACGAGCCCGCCGTGGGGAGCCCGGCCTCAGCAACAAGGAAATCCGGCAGATCACCCGATTTGATCGTAATCAGGTTTATCGGTTGATGACGGAACTCAGGCAAGAGAATCCATTTTTGCAATCACCAGGGAGAGGTAAATATGCACGCCATGAGTTTCGGCAATGATGCAATGTATGCTCGTGAGCATTAAATCGAGCATTAACGGTGTTTTTATGCTCACTTTTTGAGACAAAGCATTGACCTGTATTGTCCCGTGAGGTGTCCTTTATTTGAACTTATTCCGGGGCAGGTTTCTGCACAGCATTGTTACTGCAGGCTGATGAATCGCACTGTTATGGATCAGAGCCCGGCCGATAGCCCTTAAATTTATCGATGATTTGAGATTATGCAGTTCATTCCGAACGGGCCCGATATTCCGGAAACCCTTTTACAGGCACATGAAGAGGGGCGCGTTGTGTTCTTCTGCGGCGCCGGGATTTCATACAAAGTCGGGCTAAAAGATTTTCAATGGCTCGTCGATGAGATTTCCCAGCGATGCGGAATGATGCCGCTAAAAGATTCGGTAGCGTATAAAAGTGAGCGTTATGATATCATATTAAATAATCTTGAGGAGAAATTGCTGGGTCAGCGAGCGGGTCTGAAAATGCGCAAAGCGCTTGCAGAAGTATTGACTCCAGATTTTAACCTGATAGGTGCGGAATCGACTCATAAAGCCTTGCTGCATTTATCACAAGATCGTAAAGGCGTTATGCGTCTGGTGACCACGAACTTCGATCGCTCATTCGAGTTTGTTCGACATAGTTTACAGATCAAGTGCAATATGTATGCAGCTCCCATGCTGCCCATACCAAAAAATAGTCGATGGGACGGTTTGGTTTACCTGCATGGCTTGCTTCCTGACGTAGGAGAGTGCGAACAAGGCCTAGATTATCTGGTTGTTACAAGTGGTGACTTCGGGCTTGCGTATCTGACCGAACGCTGGGCGGCTCGTTTTGTGAGTGAGCTGTTCCGTAATTTTATGGTGTGTTTTGTGGGCTATAGTATCAATGACCCTGTGCTTCGTTATATGATGGATGCTTTGGCGGCAGACCGACTCAGGGGAGAGGCAACTCCACAAGCCTATGCGTTGGCAGCTTTTACGACTGGTTGTGAGCGGACTGCTAAAGAAGACTGGTTTTCCAAAGGCATATATCCGATTCTTTATGATTCAGTTGATGATCACCGGCTCTTGCATGAAACCCTCAGGGGATGGGCAGACGATTACAGTAATGGAATTCAGGGGAAAGAACGTATCGTGATTGAAAACGCAATTGCCAATCCTGCTGAAAGCACAGTTCAGGATGACTTTATTGGGCGAATGCTCTGGGCGCTTTCCGATCTATCTGGACTTCCTGCAAAGTTATTTGCCTATTTTAATCCTGTGCCTCCGATTGAGTGGCTCGAAGTTTTTTCTGACGAGCGCTATACGCATCATGATTTGTCTCGTTTTGGAGTGACGTCATCGGATACCAAAGCCGATGAAAAGTTTCGTTTCAGCCTTATTAGACGCCCAGCGCCATTTAAACGAACGCCATTCATGTCATTGGTATCGAGTGGTCGGGTAAGCAGTGAGTGGGATGATGTTATGTCTTATCTTGCTTTATGGCTGACACGGCATTTGAATGAACCAGCATTGATTATCTGGCTTGCGCAGCGTGGCGGACAATTGCACGAGCGATTGCAATGGATGATCGAGAAAATACTGGCTGATCTTGCAGGCAAGACTGTTCCTGAGCTTGATGAAATTCGCTCGAACTCACCGAATGCAATTCCTGGGCCATTAATGCTACCGTTATGGAATTTGTTTCTGTCAGGTCGGGTGAAATCAAACTGGCATGAGCCGGGACTGTATCGTTGGATGCATCGCTTAAAATACGCAGGCCGCCTTACAGTAACCATGCGGTTTGAATTGCGTGAACTGCTTTCGCTAAAAGTGAGGTTGAAAAAACCATTTTTTTGGGGCGATGATAAAGAACAAAAAATGGTATCAACCCACATCAGGGAATTGGTTGACTTCGAATTTGTGCTGGCCAGTGAACATATTCGATCCTTCATCGATATTGCCAAGAATAACTGGCATAAGGTGTTGCCTGAGTTGATGGATGACTTTCAAGTATTGTTGCGCGATGCACTGGATTTAATGAACGAACTTGGGGAGGCAGAAGAGCATCGTGACCCTTCAATCTGGCATTTGCCATCGATCAGCGAACATTGGCAGAACAGGGGTTTCTCTGAGTGGCTGATCCTGATTGAGTTTCTTCGCGATGCTTGGTTAAGGACTCTCGAAATAGATCCCCCGAGAGCACGTCGTTTTGCGCTGGGATGGTTTGATATTCCTTATCTCACGTTCAAGCGACTTGCATTTTTTGCCGCCAGCCAGGATAACGGGATTGAACCGGAACAATGGGTAGAGTGGCTTGTGTCTGATAATAGCTATTGGTTATGGACTCATGATGCCCAGAGAGAAGTGATGCGTCTTTTAACTCTTCAGGGTGGCAGTCTGACCCTGAAAGTTCAGGAAAGATTGGAGACTGCGATTTTGACAGGCCCTCCTTCAGATTTATTTGAAGGAGAACATCGTAAATATTTGATTGACAGGTCGGTTTGGTTGCGTCTTGCAAAGCTTAGTGCATCAGGACTTGTTTTGGGATTTCGGGCAAGTGAACGCTTGAAATCAATAGCTGTGATATATCCAGATTGGGCATTCGAGCCACATGAGCGGGAGGAGTTCGCGCACTGGATGAGTTGCTCTGGAGATCCCGATTATCAAAGAGATGTTCGTGATGTTGATGCTATTCCGCACAAAAAGGCCGAGTTGGTTGAATGGCTTAAGCAGTTTCCGGAGGAAAATGACAGTGGCTGGCGTGATAGCTGTCGCGCTCGATTCTGTCATAGTCTGTGTGCCTTGAGTGATCTTGCAAAAGAGGAGATTTGGCAGGAAAAACGATGGGTAGTGGCATTGCAGGTGTGGAGTGAGGATCGGTATGTTCGGCGTTCATGGCGTTATGCTTCGCCTTGGGTAAGCGAGATGAGCGATTCGTTTATTGAGAATATTGCTTCCGGTTTGGCTTGGTGGTTAAAGGAAGTTTCGAAATCGATAGATCGTGATGGTGATCGTTTGATGGCATTGTGCCGCCGTCTTTTGATACTGCCATTTGAAGTCAGTAATGGTGTCAGGGGAAATGGTGAACCTGAGCAGGATCCGGTATCGGCGGCCATCAATCACCCTGTCGGCCATGTGACGCAGGCGCTGATCAACCTATGGTTTAAATTCAAGCCTAATGATCATGAGTTGTTACCGGAACCTTTTCGATTTATCTTTTCGGAATTATGTGATGTCGGTGTTCAGAAATTCCGGCATGGTCGAGTGTTGCTCGCATTGAATCTGGTCTCATTGTTCCGGGTTGATCGTGAGTGGACAATGAAACACCTGCTGCCGTTGTTCGAATGGGATCGTGATTCGGAAGAGGCCTGTGCGGTATGGAGAGGTTTTCTCTACTCTCCAAGAGTCCACAGTCCCCTCATGATAGTGTTTAAATCAGAATTCCTGTCGACAGCTAATCATTATAAAGAACTTGGCGAATTCAGTTCACAATACGCTGCATTTCTGACTTATGCGGCATTAGGCTCTGTTGATGGTTATATGTATGAGGATTTTTACAAAGCCATTATCACCCTTCCACCTGAAGGACTGCAAGTAATTGCACAGACGTTGAAGCAGGCTCTCGATGGGGCTGGAGATAAACGAGAAACGTACTGGAGAAATAAGATAAGAGTCTTCTTGCAAAAGATATGGCCAAAACTCCACGAACTTCGAACCGAAAAACTTGCCGGATTGCTTGCCCTCTTATGTATTGAGGCAGGTGATGAGTTTCCTTCGGCCTTGTCTGAGCTTTCCGCCTGGTTCATGCCAATAGAGAGTTCCGATTACCTCGTGATGCGTTTGTGGGAAAATGGACATTGCAAACGATTTCCTGCAGAGGTTTTACGTTTGCTTGATCTTGTTATCACCGTTTCTCCGGTGTTGTACGAAGATCTTGAAAAATGTCTGGACGCAGTTGTTACCGAAAAGCCTGAGTTGAAAAGAGATGGAAGATATCTCAAATTGATGGGCATTGTTCGAATGAATGCTAGGTAATTATTTTTTTCTCACAATGAACTTACTATTCCTGATTTGCTTAAAAC